>NZ_JBHVYZ010000002.1:87358-226325 GCF_042880295.1 Streptomyces sp. NPDC058307 | reverse complement strand
GGCGAGATCCTGGAGCTGAAGACCGCCATCAACACCATGGTCGACACGCTCTCCTCCTTCTCCTCCGAGGTCACCCGCGTGGCCCGCGAGGTCGGCTCCGAGGGCCAACTCGGCGGCCAGGCACGCGTCGAGGGCGTGTACGGCACCTGGAAGCGTCTGACGACCAACGTGAACGAGCTCGCCTCCAACCTGACCACCCAGGTCCGCGCGATCGCCGAGGTCGCCTCCGCGGTGGCCCAGGGCGACATGTCCCGCGCCATCACCGTGGAGACCCAGGGCGAGGTCACCGAGCTCAAGGACAACATCAACCTGATGGTGGCCAACCTCCGCGAGACGACCCGGGCCAAGGACTGGCTGGAGTCCAACCTCGCCCGGCTGGCCGCCCTGATGCAGGGCCACCGGGACCTGATGGAGGTCGCCGACCTGATCCTGCGCGAGCTGACCCCGCTGGTGAACGCCCAGTACGGGGCGTTCTTCCTGGCCGACCCGGACGAGGACGGCGCCTCGCTGCACACCGCCGTTCCCGCGAAGGGACTGGCGTTCATCGCGGGCTACGGCTCGGCGCAGGGCGCGACCGTCGACACCGGCGGCATGCCGGTCCACGGTCTGGTGCGCCAGGCGGCCCGCGAGAAGAAGCGGATCCTGGTGGAGGAGGCCCCGCCGGACTACATCAAGATCAACAGCGGGCTCGGTGAGGCGGCCCCGGCCAGCGTCGTCATCATCCCGATCCTCTTCGAGGACAAGCTCCTCGGCGTGATCGAGCTGGCGTCCTTCTCCCGCTTCTCCGATGTCCACCTGGCGTTCTTCGACCAGTTCGTGAACACCATCGGCGTCGCCATCAACACCATCATCGCCAACTCCCGCACCGAGTCCCTGCTGGGCGAGTCCCAGCGCCTGGCGATGCAGCTCCAGGAACGCTCGGACGAACTCCAGATGCAGCAGGCCGAACTGCAGCGCTCGAACGCCGAACTGGAGGAGAAGGCGGCCCTGCTCGCGACCTCCTCGCAGTACAAGTCGGAGTTCCTGGCGAACATGTCGCACGAACTGCGCACCCCGCTGAACTCCCTGCTGATCCTGGCCAGGCTCCTCTCCGACAACCCGGACGGCCATCTATCCGACCAGGAGGTGCAGTTCGCGACGACCATCCACCGCTCGGGCTCGGACCTGCTCCAGCTGATCAACGACATCCTGGACCTGTCGAAGATCGAGGCCGGCCGGATGGACGTACGCCCCAAGAAGCTGCCGCTCATCAAGCTGCTCGACTACGTCCACGCCACCTTCCGCCCGCTCACCCTGGACCGGGGGCTCGCCTTCGAGCTGGCGGTCGGCGAGGCCGTGCCGCGCGAGATGTACTCCGACGAACAGCGCCTCCAGCAGATCCTGCGCAACCTGCTCTCCAACGCGATCAAGTTCACCGCCTCCGGCCGGGTCGAACTGCGCGTGAACCGCGTCAAGGACCCCGAGCGCCGGTACGTCCGCGACAGCGACGACGTGGTGGCCTTCGCGGTCTCCGACACCGGCATCGGCATCGCGCGGGAGAAACTCCCGGTGATCTTCGAGGCGTTCCAGCAGGCCGACGGCACGACCAACCGCAAGTACGGCGGCACGGGGCTCGGTCTGTCCATCAGCCGGGAGATCGCGGGCCTGCTGGGCGGCCGTATCGTCGCCGAGAGCGAACCCGGCAAGGGCTCCACCTTCACGCTCTACGTCCCCGTCGCCAGCCCCGGCCACCCGGCGACCGGCCCGACCACCGAGGACCACCCCCTGCCGAGCCCGGAGGAGCTGTCCACCGAGCCCTACCCCCACGACGCCGAGGACTCCTGGCCCGCGCCCACCAGGCTGGAGGCGTGGAAGTCGGGACGGGCGGGCCAGGTGCTGTCCGGCCGGCGGGTGCTGATCGTCGACGACGACATCCGCAACGTCTTCGCCCTCACCCATGTGCTGGGCCGCGTCGGCATGCCCGTCCTGTACGCGGAGAACGGCCGCGAGGGCATCGAGACCCTGGAGCGCAACCCGGACGTCGAGCTCGTCCTGATGGACATCATGATGCCGGAGATGGACGGCTACGAGACCATCGCCGCCATCCGCCGCACCCCGCGCTGGACCGGTCTGCCCATCGTCGCGCTCACCGCGAAGGCGATGCCCGGAGACCGCGAGAAGTCGATCGCGCGCGGCGCCAACGACTACGTACCCAAGCCGGTGGACGTCGACCAGCTGCTGACCGTCGTATGCGCCCTCCTGGACCCCGAGGGCGCTAGGACGCAGCAGCGGACCGAGACCGAGGAGGCGGTGGTTCAGCCCACCGACGACTGATTGACTTCCTCCCCCTCGTAAACGAGGGGGATTCCTACGGCTCGCGCCGTGGGGATTCCTGCTTCGTCGCCGACTGCCCGCCCGGATGTCTCCGTTGAGGTCTTACACCAGCTCCACAGGCTGTCACCGTCAGTCCGACGGCCAGCAGGTTCTTCGCTGCGTTCACGTCCCGGTCGTGCATCGTTCCGCAGTCACAGGTCCAGGTGCGTACGTGCAGCGGCATTCTGTCCTGCAAGGTGCCGCAGGTGGAGCACAGCTTGGAAGAGGGGAAGAAGCGGTCGACCACGATCACTTCCCGCCCGTACCAGGCGGCCTTGTACTCCAGCATGCTTCGGAACTGCGACCATGCCGCGTCACTGATGGCGCGAGCCAGACTCCGGTTCTTGACCATGTTGCGCACGGTCAGATCCTCGATCACGAGCGTTTGGTTCTCACGCACGAGACGAGTGGTCAGTTTGTGCAGCCCGTCACGCCTGCGGTCGGCAACACGGGCGTGGATTTTGGCGGCCTTCCGCCGGGCCTTGGCCTGGTTGTTGCTGCCCTTGGTCTTCTTCGCCGCGCGGCGCTGGGCCAGGGCGAGCCGTGCACGGTCGCGGCGCTCGTGCCGGGGGTTGGCGATCTTCTCCCCGGTCGACAGGGTGAGGAGGTGTTCCAGACCGACGTCGATGCCGACCGCTTTGCCGTTGGCCGGGTGGGCCTGGACGGCGGGGTCCTCGCACAGCATCGAGACGAACCAGCGCCCGGCCGCGTCCTGGGACACGGTCACCGTGGACGGCTTCGCCCCCGCGGGGAGCGGACGCGACCAGACGATGTCCAGAGGCTTCTCCATCTTGGCCAGCATCAGCTTCCCGTCGCGGAAGCGGAAACCGCTGGTGGTGTACTCGGCGGACCTGCGGGACTTCTTCTTCGACTTGAAGCGCGGGTACTTCGCCCGCTTGCCGAAGAAGTTGGTGAACGCCGTCTGCAAGTGCCGCAGGCACTGCTGGAGGGGGACCGAGGAGACCTCGTTGAGGAACGCCAGTTCCTCGGTCTTCTTCCATGCCGTCAGCATGGCCGAGGTGGCGTTGTAGTTGACCCGTTCCTGACGCGCCCACGCCTCGGTACGGGCCGCGAGCGCCATGTTGTAGACCTTCCGAACGCAACCGACCGTACGCGACAGCTCGGCTGCCTGCTCGTCCGTGGGATAGAAGCGGTACTTCAACGCCCGCTTCACATACGTCGGGGCCACGCTCACAAACCAGCGCCGCAACAAGTAACGATCAAATTTGCGGGTCAGCAACCCAGGGCGGCTTCGCCGCCCGCCGTAGGACGGGTAAATGGGCAGGACGAACGCCCCGTAGCCCTTGATCAACACCGCGCCGCGGGGTGGCACCGCAGGAGGCGAGGTCAGCTACCTGCGGCTTTGCCCACGCCGGTTCGTATTTACGCGTCAGAGCACGGTCTTTCGCCCTGGCGGCGAAACCCCGCCCCTTGCCCTGCTCCGCAGGATTTTCGTTTTCTCCCCCGGCTAAAGCCGGGGGTATCCACGAAAGGACTCTGATGAACGCTGAGGCAAGGACCGACGACAGTGCCGGCATCCTCCTGGTCGACGACATGGAGGACAACCTGATCGCACTGGAGGCCGTCCTGGGGTCCCTCAACGAACCACTGGTCCGCGCCCGTTCGGGCGAGGAGGCGATGAAGGCCCTGCTCCGCCGCCGGTTCGCCCTGGTCCTCCTGGACGTGCGCATGCCGGGCATGGACGGCTTCGAGACCGCGGCGAACATCAAGCGCCTGGACCAGACGAAGGACGTCCCGATCATCTTCCTCACCGGCACGGAGGACTCCGGCTACGCCTTCCGCGGCTACGCGACGGGCGCCGCGGACTATCTCACCAAGCCGTTCGACCCCTGGGTGCTGCGGGCCAAGGTGAGCGTGTTCCTGGAACTGCACAGAAAGAACCAGCAGTTGGAACGGCTGCTGGCACGGCAGCGGGCGGACTACGAGGAGGTGAGCAAGCGGCTGGGTGCGCTGGAAACCGAGTTGACCGATCCCCAGCGCACCCAGGTGAGAGAACTGCGTCAGCTGCTGGAGCGACGCTGAGCGCTGCTCACGCCTCCCGGGAGCCCGCGTACATCTCCTCGATGAGGTGCTTGTACTCCCGCTCCACCACAGGCCGCTTCAGCTTCAGACTCGGCGTGATCTCACCGTGCTCCACGTCCAGGTCCCGCGGCAGCAACCGGAACTTCTTGATCGTCTGCCACCGCTGAAGCCCCTCGTTGAGCTGCTTCACATACGCCTCGACCATGGACACGGTGGCGGGCGCGGCGACGACCTCGGCGTACGACTTCCCTTCGAGCCCGTTCTCCTTGGCCCACTCCAGGATCGACACCTCGTCCAGCGCGATGAGCGCGGTGCAGAAGTTACGGTCCGCCCCGTGCACCAGGATGTTGGACACGTACGGGCACACCGCCTTGAACTGCCCCTCGACCTCGGCGGGCGCGATGTACTTGCCGCCGGACGTCTTGATGAGGTCCTTCTTGCGGTCGGTGATCCGCAGATAGCCGTCTGGCGACAGCTCACCGATGTCCCCGGTGTGGAACCACCCGTCGGCCTCGAGCACCTCGGCCGTCTTCTCGGGCAGCCCGTGGTAGCCCTCCATGATCCCCGGTCCCCGCAGCAGGATCTCCCCGTCGTCCGCGATGCGGACCTCCGTACCGGGCAGCGGCTTGCCGACCGTACCGGTGCGGTAGGCCTCGCCCGGGTTCACGAAGGAGGCCGCGGAGGACTCCGTGAGGCCGTAGCCCTCCAGGATGTGGATGCCGGCGCCCGCGAAGAAGTACCCGATCTCGGGCGCGAGCGCGGCGGAACCGGAGACACACGCCCGCAGGTTCCCGCCGAACGCCTCCCGGATCTTCGCGAAGACCAGCGCGTCGGCCACCTTGTGCTTGGCGCTCAGCCCGAAGGGCGCCGAGGCGACCCCGGTGCGCCGGAAGTTGTCCTGGGTGGCCTTGGCGTACTCCCGGCCCACCTCGGCGGCCCACTGGAAGATCTTGTACTTGGCGCCGCCGCCCGCACGGGCCTTCGCCGCGACCCCGTTGTAGACCTTCTCGAAGATCCGCGGGACGGCGGCCATGTACGTCGGCTGCACGACCGGCAGATTCTCGATGATCTTGTCGACGCGGCCGTCGACGGCGGTGACGTGTCCGACCTCGATCTGCCCCGAGGTGAGCACCTTGCCGAAGACGTGGGCGAGCGGCAGCCACAGGTACTGCACGTCCTCGCCGCTGATCAGACCGGTCGCGGCGATGGCCTTCGCCATGTACGCCCAGTTGTCGTGCGGCAGTCGTACGCCCTTGGGGCGGCCGGTGGTGCCGGAGGTGTAGATCAGCGTGGCGAGCTGGTCCTTGGTGATCGCGCCGACCCGCTCCTTGATCAGGTCGGGGTCCTTCTCCAGCCGGGCGGCGCCACGGGCCTCCAGCTCGGCGAGGGTGAGGACCCAGTCGCTGGTCTCGACGCCCGCCGGGTCGATCACGACCACGTGGGTGAGATCGGGCAGCTCGGCCTTCTTCGCGACCGCCTTGGCGAGCTGCGCCGCGTCCTCCGCGATCAGCACCCGGCTCTCGGAGTCGGAGAGGATGAACGCCGACTCCTCGGCGTTGGTCTGCGGATAGACCGTGGTCGTGGCGGCCCCCGCGCACATGATGCCGAGGTCCGCGAGGATCCAGTCGATACGGGTCGAGGAGGCGAGGGCGACGCGCTGCTCGGACTGCACCCCCAGCTCGATCAGCCCGGCCGCGATGGCGTGCACCCGCTCCGCGGCCTGCGCCCAGGTGAGCGACTTCCACTCGTCCGGGCCCTGGCCGGGGGCCGCCGGGACCGGGTAGCGGTACGCCTCGGCGTCCGGTGTGCTCGCAACGCGCTCCAGGAAGAGGGTCGCCACACTCGGCGGGCGGTTCTCGATCAGTGTCTGTGTGTCGCTCACGACATCCTCCGGGGCCCGCGGCAGTGCGGCCGGCTCTCAGGTTTGCGGCTGTTGTTTAACTCGCGAGTAACTATCGAGCAGAGATCAGAGTAAAGCGCGGCCGACCCGTTCGTAAGAGGCGGCGGCCTGTCATTTCCTACAGAGCGCGACGTTACGCACGCGTAGAGGCCCGCCGCACTTTTCGCACGACGGACCCCTTTCCATCCGATTCGACGGGTAACCGACTGTAACCCGCGGTTACTTCTTGCCCTTGCCCGAACCCGCGCTGTCATCGCTGGAGAGCACCGCGATGAAGGCCTCCTGGGGAACCTCCACGGAACCCACCATCTTCATCCGCTTCTTGCCTTCCTTCTGCTTCTCCAGAAGCTTCCGCTTACGGGAGATGTCACCGCCGTAGCACTTGGCGAGGACGTCCTTGCGGATGGCGCGGATGGTCTCGCGGGCGATGACCCGGGAGCCGATGGCGGCCTGGATGGGCACCTCGAAGGCCTGCCGCGGGATGAGCTCGCGCAGCTTGGCGACGAGCCGCACCCCGTAGGCGTAGGCCGCGTCCTTGTGCGTGACCGCCGAGAACGCGTCCACCTTGTCGCCGTGCAGCAGGATGTCGACCTTGACCAGGCTGGATGCCTGCTCACCGGTGGGCTCGTAGTCCAGGGAGGCGTAGCCGCGCGTCTTGGACTTCAGCTGGTCGAAGAAGTCGAAGACGATCTCCGCGAGCGGGAGGGTGTAGCGGATCTCGACCCGGTCCTCGGACAGGTAGTCCATGCCGAGCAGGGTGCCGCGCCGGGTCTGGCACAGCTCCATGATCGAGCCGATGAACTCGGTGGGCGCGAGGATCGTGGCGCGTACGACGGGCTCGTACACGTCGTTGATCTTGCCCTCGGGGAACTCGCTCGGGTTGGTGACCGTGTGTTCGGTGCCGTCCTCCATCACCACGCGGTAGACCACGTTGGGCGCGGTGGCGATGAGGTCGAGCCCGAACTCGCGCTCCAGCCGCTCGCGGATCACGTCGAGGTGGAGCAGGCCGAGGAAGCCGACGCGGAAGCCGAAACCGAGGGCGGCCGAGGTCTCCGGCTCGTAGACCAGCGCGGCGTCGTTGAGCTGGAGCTTGTCGAGGGCGTCGCGCAGCTCCGGGTAGTCGGAGCCGTCCAGCGGATACAGCCCGGAGAAGACCATCGGCTTCGGGTCCTTGTAGCCGCCGAGCGCCTCCGTCGCCCCCTTGTTGAGGGTGGTGATCGTGTCACCGACCTTGGACTGGCGGACGTCCTTCACGCCGGTGATGATGTAGCCCACCTCACCGACACCGAGACCGTCGGCGGAGAGCATCTCCGGCGAGTTGGTCCCGATCTCCAGCAGTTCGTGCGTGGCGTTCGTGGACATCATCCGGATGCGCTCGCGCTTGTTGAGCTGTCCGTCGATGACTCGTACGTACGTCACCACGCCCCGGTAGGAGTCGTAGACGGAGTCGAAGATCATCGCGCGGGCCGGAGCGTCCTGGACGCCGACCGGGGCGGGAACCTCCGCCACCACCTTGTCGAGCAGCGCCTCGACGCCGAGCCCGGTCTTGGCGGAGACCTTGAGGACGTCCGAGGGGTCGCAGCCGATGAGGTTGGCGAGTTCCTCGGAGAACTTCTCCGGCTGGGCGGCCGGCAGGTCGATCTTGTTCAGTACAGGGATGATCTTGAGGTCGTTCTCCATCGCCAGGTAGAGGTTGGCGAGGGTCTGGGCCTCGATGCCCTGGGCGGCGTCGACGAGGAGGACGGTGCCCTCACAGGCGGCGAGCGACCGCGAGACCTCGTAAGTGAAGTCGACGTGCCCCGGGGTGTCGATCATGTTGAGGATGTGCGTGTCGGTCTTGTCGTGGGTCGGGGCCCACGGCAGACGCACCGCCTGCGACTTGATCGTGATTCCGCGCTCACGCTCGATGTCCATACGGTCGAGGTACTGAGCACGCATCTGGCGCACATCGACCACGCCGGTCAGCTGGAGCATCCGGTCGGCGAGTGTGGACTTGCCGTGGTCGATGTGCGCGATGATGCAGAAGTTGCGGATCAGAGCCGGGTCGGTACGGCTCGGCTCGGGCACGTGGCTGGGGATCGCGGGCACGCAGGGTCCTGATTCTTGAGGCGTCCGCAGTGTCTGCGGTCTCGGGTCGGATCGATACGTAGCCTCCATGGTCCCACGGGCGGGGACCGGCGACCGGTTTGGGCCACTCGTGGAGCCGCTGGTACTCTGGGTGGCTGTGTCCTCATGCCCTCTCAGCGCGAGGCACAACTCCGAGAAATCACCTGGTACGGGACCCTGGGTTTTCCTTCGTGGAAATGCTCCTTGCCCGTGCCTGAACCTGTAGAGGCTCATTCGTGGCGAACATCAAGTCCCAGATCAAGCGGATCAAGACCAACGAGAAGGCCCGGCTGCGCAACAAGGCCGTCAAGTCCTCCCTGAAGACCGCGATCCGCAAGGCCCGCGAGGCCGCTGCCGCGGGTGACGTCGAGAAGGCCACCGAGTACCAGCGCGCTGCTGCGCGTGCGCTCGACAAGGCCGTCTCCAAGGGCGTCATCCACAAGAACCAGGCCGCCAACAAGAAGTCGGCGCTTGCTTCGAAGGTCGCGACCCTCCAGGGCTGACCTCTTCTGATCTGACCGGTTCCGTACGTGTAGCTACGGGACCGAACCGCCGGAAGGACCAGAGCGGGCCCTCTCTCATCCGCTCCCGACCGGCTCCCAGGAGCCACGCGCGGCCTGCGTTCGCCACGCGGGCGTGACTCCGAAAGCTTGCACCGAAGACCCCGGTCCGGTCGCCCTTCCCCAGGGCGGGGGCCGGGGTCTTTGTCGTGCGGTGGTGGGGTCGTGAGCTTGTGGGGCTGTGAGTGGGGCAGTGAGCTTGTGGGGCCGTGAGTTGTCGATGTCCGCGACACACTCGTCGAGGTCGGTGACCTTGTCCCCGACGATCCGGAACACGATGCATCCGGTGTCGTCCAGGCGCCGCCCCTTCCGCTCGGCCGTGACCCGGTACATCCCGACGGCGATCCCGCGCATCTCCAGCCGCATCGACCCGCCGGTCTCCTGCCCCAGCCTCTGGTACATGTCGATGATCGCGTCCTGCCCCTTGAAGTCACCTGAGAGCGGATGACTACCGGGCACGTGATGCGTGGCATCCCTCGCGGTCAACTCCCGCACGGGTGAACGCCTCGAACCGTTCCTAGGGACTGAGCGGGAGTGAGTCCTGTTGCCAGGTCTCGTGCTCAGGCGAACGCCCCGAACGGTGTTGGGCGTTCTGGTTGCCCGCGTTCGCTCCGCGTCCGGCGCCGACGGATCGTGTCCGTGGTCCGGGGATGCGGGGGCGGGTTCCCTCACGCCCGGGGACGCCCGGTCGGGCCTGGACCGTCCGATGCCCCTGCTCATCACTCCGGTGAGCAGGGGGCGGTGCCGTCCGTCGCCGGATCGGGTGTCCCTGGGCGCGTCTTCCGATCGCCACGGCAGCAGCATCGTGGCGAGTAGTCTTGCGGTTCTTCGTGGTGAGGGACTTCTGCCAGTGCTGCCCGCCCCAGCGGCTGGTATAGGCCGGGTCGACGGCGATGACCGCGATGCCGCTCTGGTCGGCCATCGACGTCAGCCGGGCGCAGAGCTTACCGGTGGGCATGCCGGAGATCAGCTGACGGAACCGCCTTTTACGGCCGTGCTTCTCCCGGGTCTTCTCGGCGGCGAAGTCCAGATCTTCCACGGCAATCGCCTTCACATCACAGGCGCGGGCCCAATGCAGAAGGCGGGTCAGGGCGTGGCGGACCTGGGCGTCACGGTGTTCGGCGGTGCCGGTGAGGTCGTAGAAGAAGCGGCGCGGGGCGCCGGTCGGGTTGCCGTGGACGTCGAGGAGCCAGGCGGCGAGGTGATCGGTGTTCATGTCGACGCCGATCACGCCGTGGGCGAGCGCGGCCTCGATGGGGAGGGCCGGGGTGGGCGGGATCTGCCAGGACGCGGTCACGTACCAGCGGTCCCGGCCGGCGTCGTAGTGGATGCGGTAGGCGATGGCCCGGTCGGCCGCGCCACGGTCGGCCCACTCGGTACCCCGGTGCGCGAACGCGACCCGGCAGGCCAGGACATAGCGGCCGTGCGGGGCATTCGCCAGATGGGTGAGCGGCGCGGGCAGCTTGATACTCACCTCACCCTCAGGGCTGATGCGGATCGTCTCGTTGCCGTAGCGCTTGCCGGACTCCCCGTCCGCCTGGCAGAACCAGCGCTCCGCCTCCCACCCCCGGCGCCACGCGCCCTCGGTGAGCTGGGCCGCCTCCAGGTGGTGGCGGGTGCGGGCCAGACGCTTGCCACCGCGTACGACGTGCACGATGCCGGCCTCGCGGTCGGCACGCGCGGCAGCCAGCCGCTCTTCCAGTACCCGCAGCCGCCGGGACTTCGCATGCCACTCCCGCCGCGACCGGTAACCCCCCGGTGCCTTCTTGGTCCCCTTTTGGCCGATCGGCTGGGACAGCCGGTCCTCGATGGTGCGGATGCCCGCTTCCAGGTTGTGGATGTGCGCCGACTGGCAGCGGCGGACCAGCGCCCACTGGTCGTGGCTGGCTTTGGTGATACTGCCCGCCCACCGCGACGACGACAGGGGCGTCAGCTCCCGCTTGCGCACCGCCCACGCCGCACCGGAATGCTCCAGGCCGTCGCGGCAACGGGCCTTGAGATCCTTCGAGGCCAGCGACCCCAATTACCCGCCGACCTGTCGCAGCACCTTCTCATCGTCGGGCGTCAGGTGCTTGAGGCGGGTCCGGACGGCCACACCGCTGGGACCGGACGCGACGAACGGCGCGGCGAGACTCCTCAGTTCACCCACCCTGTCACCCCCGCCCGGTCCCACTCGAAGATCCCGTCGCCATGGGAAACGAGCGCCACCCGTGAAGGTCACGCATTCGATGAGGGAACGTCAGTTCCTCGCTGAAACCGACACCACCACCGAGGCGCGTGACACAACACAGACCAGCAGCACTCACTCCCGCTCACCAGAACCCTCTTGAGCGCACTCCAGCGGCAGCAGCTCCAAACCCCTTACGAACAAGCGCTGCGTGCGGATGCTCAGCCATGACGACCGCCACCTCTCGGTTGTCCGGCGATGTTCGGCTGACCCGTCCGATTCTCCTCCTGGGGGGGTGGGGGGAGCACCTTGAGGAGGGTGGGACGGGGTGAGATGGGGGGTGCGCTGTGGGTGCGCCGCCAGGTGGAATGCCGCCGACGTGTTGCGGCGATGACGTGATCCCCGGGGGGAAGCCGACGGGCCTGTCCCGGTGAACGCACCACATGGCGGGGCGAGCGCAGCGGCACCGCGCGGGCCGGGGCCGTACACCGTCAGGGCATCGCATCGCGGCCTCCGGACGAGCGCCCCGTCCGGGTGGCGGGACCAGGTGATCCGCGCCTGCGCCGTGCGGGCGCTAGTGACCGGAAGCTTTGGCGGGGGCAGGCGGCGACCGGGCCCGAGAGCCCCGGCTACGGGCCTGTCGGGGCGGGGTGTCAGAGGATGGCGAGCCGGTCTGCCAGGAGCTCCACCCTCGGCTCGGCGTCCTCGGGCATAAGACGGCCCGCGCGGGTCAGGGTTGCCAGGCCGTGCAGGGCCGCCCAGAACAGCTCGGTGAAGAGCCCCGGTTGGACGCCGTCGCCGGCGACCTCGCCGAGCGTCTCCAGCAGGGCGGCGAACGCGTCCTTCAAAGGCTCGGGGGTGTCCTCCTGCGCATACGCCAGCCCGCCGTCGAGCTGGAACAGGGCGTCGTAGACCGCTGGGTTGCGCGCGGCGAAGTCGAGGTAGGCGCGAGCCAGGGCGACGACCCTGGCGCGGGGGCGGTCCGCGGCAGAGGTCGCGGCCCGCACCGCCGTCGCCAGTTCGGCGGCCCCCTGAAGGGCGACGGCGCCGATGATCTCGCGCTTGCCCCGGAAGTGGCTGTATAGAACGGGCTGGCTGTATTCGATGCGCTCGGCGAGCCGGCGGGTGGTGACTGCGTCCCAGCCCTGCTGCTCGGCGAGTTCGCGGGCTGTCGCCACGATGAGGCGCTCGCGCTCCGCCCGTTCGCGCTGCTTGCGTTCCTGTACCGACATGCAGCGAATACTAGCATCGCTAGACAATCGAGCGGCAGCAGTACTAGCGTTGCCTCATCTGCTAGCAACGCTAGTTCACGGAGGGATCGTCATGCTCAACGCACTCGAGGTCGTCACCACCGTCGTCGCCGGCCTGATGGTGGGGGTGGAGTTCTCCGTCGCCTTCATCATGAACCGGATCCTGGACGCTCTCCCCGAGGACAGCGGCCAGCTCGGCCACGCCCACGGCGGCCGGATGCTCGGCGCCCTGATGCCGTTCTGGTACATCGGCTCGCTCGTCCTCAGCGCGATCTGGGCCATCGCCGGATGGCACCACCACGGTGCGGGACTCGTCGTCACCGCCGCCGAGCTGCTGATCGTCAGCGTGGTCATGTCGATACTGCTGCTCGTCCCGATCAACAACCGGAACAAGACCTGGACTCCCGAGAACCGGCCCGCCGACTGGAAAGAGCAGCTGCACCGCTGGGAGCGCTGGCACTACGTCCGCGTCGCCGTCATCATCGCCGCCTTCGCCCTGCTCGTCTCCGCCCTCGTCCGATAGGTCGGGGACTCCGTCAGGCCAGCAAGGTCCGCCTCGCCGCCGACCGCGGGTGCCGCCCGCCGGCACTCGTGCCGAGCTAAGGAGAGGCGACCGAACCGGACTCGGTGGCCGTCGGCGTCGCCGGGCAAGCGGGGGTGGCCGGCTCGTCGGCCACGACGCCGGCCTCTACAAGCGAGGAACACCGGCCTCTAGAAACCGAGGAACACCGTCGAACGGCAACGCCGCCCGACTAGCCCCGCCCCCGAGACCGAGCCGCCCGGGCGATCGCCACCACGGCCTTCTCCAGGGCGTACTCGGGATCGTCCCCCCCGCCCTTCACCCCGGCGTCCGCCTCGGCCACGGCCCGCAGCGCGACAGAGACACCATCCGGCGTCCACCCCCGCATCTGCTGCCGCACCCGATCGATCTTCCACGGCGGCATCCCCAGCTCACGCGCGAGATCAGCGGGCCGTCCGCCCCGAGCCGACGACAGCTTCCCGATCGCCCGCACGCCCTGCGCCAGCGCACTGGTGATCAGGACCGGCGCGACCCCGGTGGACAAGGACCACCGCAACGCCTCCAACGCCTCCGCGGCCCGCCCCTCCACGGCCCTGTCGGCGACGGTGAAGCTGGAAGCCTCGGCCCGTCCGGTGTAGTACCGCCCCACGACGGCCTCGTCGATCGTCCCCTCGACATCGGCGACCAGCTGGGTCACGGCGGACGCCAGCTCCCGCAGATCGCTCCCGATGGCATCGACCAGCGTCTGACACGCCTCGGGCGTGGCGGACCGCCCGGTCGCCCGGAACTCCTGTCGCACGAAGGCCAGCCGGTCCGCGGGCTTGGTCATCTTCGGGCAGGAGACCTCTCGCGCCCCCGCCTTCCGCGCGGCATCCAGCAACGCCTTGCCCTTGGCACCCCCCGCGTGCAGCAGCACCAGGGTGATCTCCTCGGCGGGCGCCCCGAGATACGCCTTCACGTCCTTGACGGTGTCGGCGGACAGATCCTGCGCATTGCGCACGACCACGACCTTGCGCTCCGCGAACAACGACGGACTGGTCAACTCGTCAAGCGTCCCCGGCTGCAACTGTTCCGGAGTCAGATCCCGCACATCCGTATCCGCGTCAGCGGCCCGAGCAGCGGTGACCACCTCCCGCACAGCCCGGTCGAGCAGCAGCTCCTCCTGCCCCACGGCAAGGGTCACAGGGGCGAGAGGGTCGTCATGAGCAGTCTTCTTGGCCATCGCGTACAGCATGGCACGCGGCACTGACAGCGTCGTGGCCGCGGGCGCCGACGAGGCTGCTCGCGCAGTCCCCGCGCCCCGGGGTGGGCGGCCTGACGCCGCCCGGCAACGCCGCGGCGGCCGTTCACAAGGACGTCGGTCTGTGGCCCCATCCGGGAGATCGTCCCGCGGCGAGGATGCGGCACCGGACAGCGCCGACGAGTGAAGCCGACCACACCTCGAGCCCCCCGAGCCCCCCGAACCGCTCCAGCCTCACGGCTCTTCCCGCCACCCGTCCCACTCCCCCACGAACTCCTCCAGCTCCCCGGGATCCAACCGCCCCGCCGCGTCCCGCAGCACCACCAGCCACTGCGCGTCCTCCGCATCGTCCTCGCCCGCCAACGCGTCCCGAACGACCTGCGGCTCCTCCTTCACCCCGAACCGTTCCCGAAGAGCCTCGACGACCTCCTCCGCGGCATCCCGATCAGGCAGCACCAGCACATGTCTCACATCGCTCACGGGACCATTTTCCAGGGCGGCCGAAGTGCCCGGTCCGCTCACCCCCGCAGCCCGCCCCGCACATCCGGCTCGCGTACGGTCGGCACCCGGTCGAGCTCGATACCGAACCTCTCCCGGTACGTTCCCAGCACCTCCTCGTCCGTCTCCAACTCCCGTTCCTCCCGCGCCCCGTCGGCAGCCGTCACCTTCAAGACCCGCCCGCTGAGCGTGATCCGCCCGCCGTCCTCCGTCACCCTCGAACACACCAGGGACTGGGTGAAGTGCGAGGCCGGCGAGGTGCTGTGCCACCAGGCCCCGGCCGCGAAGTCACGGAGCACCCGGGGCCGCACCTCCAGCCGGTACTGACTCCTGCCGTCCATGACGACATCCAGGTCCGCAGCGTCACCCCCGCCCTTCTTCACCGCGCCGTCCCCGCTGCGCACCCCCGCCGCGTCGGGCCCCGCCTCGACGATCCGGAAGGTGCCCCCGGGATCCTCCTGCTCACCCCGCGCCCCGAACGCCAGCGGGTAGTGACTGTGCGCCCCGAACCCGACATCGGCCAGCCACTCGCCCCCGTCCACCGTCCGTACCCGCAGCGCGAGATGGTCGTACGGGATCCCGAGCCGCCCCTCCTCCCCGTACACCCGGCCCGCGAGCAGCGTGACGTCGAAGGCGAGCCCGGCCAGCAATGCCCCGAACGCCCCGTTCAGCTCGTAACAGAACCCTCCCCTCCGGGCACCGACCACCTTCTCCACCAGCCGCTCCTCCTCCAGCACGATCTCCTCGCCGAGGTGGACCGACAGGTTCTCGAAGGGCACGGTCTGCAGATGGCGCAGATGCAGCTCGCGCAGGACCTCCACCGTGGGCCACGCCGGGTGCTGGACTCCCAGGCGGCGGAGATATGCGTCAACCTGTGTCGGATTCATGCCCCCCAGTCTCGCGCCACCCACAGTCCCGAACCGCGCGCGCCACCACCCCCGTTTCCGTCCCCCGTCCCGGCGACCGCCAGCGACCCGTCCCGGTCCGTCCGCAGCACCACCGCACCCCCGGCCCGCAGCGCGGCGACCGTGCCGGGAGCCGGGTGTCCGTACGAGTTGTCGGCGCCGACGGAGATGAGCGCGAGCCGCGGGGCGGCCCGGCGTATCAGCTCCGGGTCCTGGTAGGCCGAACCGTGGTGAGCCACCTTGAGGACGTCCACCCCGGCCAGCCGCGCACCGGCAGGCGATCTCAACAGCTCCTGCTGGGCCGGGGGTTCGAGGTCCCCGAGCAGGAGGAAGCGCAGCCCGGCCGACCGTACGAGCATCGTGACGCTGGCGTCGTTGGGGCCGTCCTCCGCGGCTGCCGCCGGATCCGCCGGCGGCCACAGCACCTCCCAGGCCAGGGGCCCCGTACGCCGTTCCTCCCCGGCCACGGCACGCGTCACCGGAATCCGCCGGGCCGCCGCTTCCCTGCGTACGGACTCGGCCTGGTCCACAGGTTCCTCCAGCCCGGTGGTCTCGATCGCCCCCACCGAGCGCCCCCGGAGCACCCCGGCCAGCCCTGCCACATGGTCGGCGTGGAAGTGGGTCAGGACCACGAGGGGCACCTTGGTGATGCCGAGTGTGCGCAGACAGCCGTCGACGAGTGCCGGATCGGGGCCGGCGTCCACGACCACGCCCGTCCCCTCACCCGCCGCGAGCACCGTCGCGTCGCCCTGGCCCACGTCGCACATCGCGAACCGCCAGCCCGGTGGCGGCCATCCCGTGATCACCCGGGTCAGCGGTGGCGGCTGCACGACCGCGAGCACGAACACCATCGCGCAGACGGCACACCACCAGGGATGTCTCAGCAACCGGCGCCCGACGAGCAGCAGGAGCCCGGTGACGAGGGCGAGCAGGCCCGCCCCCGTCCAGCTGCCCGGCCAGTCCACTCCCCCGCCGGGCAAGGACGCCCCGGTCCGGGCGACGTCCGCGATCCACCCGGCGGGCCAACCCGCGCACCAGGCCAGCGCCTTGGCCACGGGCATCGCCACGGGTGCCGTCGCCAGCGCCGCGAAGCCCAGCACCGTGGCCGGGGCGACCGCGAACTCCACGAGCAGATTGCACGGCACCGCCACCAGACTCACCCGCGCCGACAGCACGGCGACCACCGGCGCGCACAGGGCCTGCGCGGCGGCAGCGGCGGCCAACCCCTCCGCCAGCCGCGGCGGCACCCGGCGTCGGCGCAACGCCAGGCTCCAGCGCGGCGCGAGCGTGAGAAGGGCTCCGGTGGCCAGCACGGAGAGCAGGAAGCCGTAACTTCGGGCCAGCCACGGGTCGTACAGCACCAGCAGCAGTACGGCCGTCGCCAGCGCCGGGATCAGTGACCGGCGGCGTCCGGTCGCGAGGGCCAGCAGGGCGACGGCCCCGCAGGCCGCGGCCCGCAGCACGCTCGGGTCCGGCCGGCACACCACGACGAATCCCAGTGTGAGTCCGCCGCCGAGCAGCGCGGTCGTCCGCAGTGACACCCCGAGGCGGGGCGCCAGTCCTCGTCGCTCGACGAGTTGGGCGAGGCCGGGCGGCCCGATGAGCAGGGCGAGCAGGATCGTGAGGTTGCTGCCGGAGACGGCGAGCGTGTGCGCGAGGTCGGTCTCCTTGAATGCCTCGTCCAGCTCGGGTGTGATCCGCGCGGTGTCCCCGACGACCAGCCCGGGCAACAGGGCCCTGGCATCCGCCGGCAGCCCGTCGGTGGCTTCCCGCAGTCCCGCCCGCAACCGCCCCGCGAACCGCTGCGTCCCCGACGCCTCCCCGACGACCTCGGGTCCTCCCCGCCGGTCCCGCACCCGCAGCACGGCCGCGACTCGGCCGCCCCCGACCAACGGCGGCGCGGCACGCGCGGTGACCCGCACCCTCGTGGACGGCAACAACCCGAGCCAGGGTGATCGAGCAGGACCTTCCACGGCGGGCGTCGGACCGGGCGTCGGACCGGGCGTCGCCCCACCGCTCCCATGGCGACCGGTGGTGGCCACCGCTGTGCCCGAGTCGGCTCCCCCACCCGCGTCGACGATCAACAGCACCGGCGCCCGCGTAGCCACCACTCTCCCGTCCTCCGTCTCCACCCGCCGCACGTCGGCCCCGATGACGACGGCGGTCGGGGCCGCGTGGTCCCCGGTGATGCGGGGGCGGGTCAGCCGGGGGTCGGAGGTCACCTGCACCTCGGCGGTCACGGTGGCGTACTGCCGGGCCAGCGCGGGCACCGGGCCCCGCCGCAGATCGGCCCCGTGCAGCCCGGCGGACACGGCGGCGGCCGCGACACAGAGGAGCACAGCGGCGACCGGCACCCGGCCGCCCCCACCGAGGCTCCGCATCCCGCGCCACCGTCCCGACAACAGCACGCAGGCGAGAACCAGACAGCCGGCCACCACCGCGGCGACCCACCCCGACGACGCGTCCAGGGTCACGGCGGCCGTGGCCCACGCCGCGAGCGCCGCAGGTACCAGCCGCAGATCCGTGGGCCCTTCCTGCCGCGGGTGAGCATCCCCGAGCCGCTTCCCCGAGGCGGTGTGCACGGTGGCGTGCACACGCGCCTCGTCCTCATGCCTTCGGCGCACCTCCGAGCCGTACCTCATGGCCGTACGAGATTCCGCAGATCGGCGAAGCGGCGGTCGCCGATGCCATTGACCTCGCGCAGTTCGTTCACCGAGCGGAAGCCGCCGTGCTGGGTGCGGTAGTCGACGATGTGCTGGGCGAGCACGGGGCCGACGCCGGGCAGGGTGTCGAGCTGGTCCACGGTGGCCGTGTTCAAGGAGACGGGAGCCGCCGCCGTACCAGCCGGCCCCCCGGCGACGGGACCTCCCATGCCGGGCACGGGCAGGGGCGCCGGAACCGGTGCGGCCGTGGCGCCGACGACCACCTGCTCGCCGTCCACGAGGAACCGCGCACGGTTGAGCGTGTCGGTGTCGGTGCCCGGTCGCACACCACCGGCTGCCTTCAACGCGTCGGCGACCCTCGAACCGGCCGGCAGCCGCTGGATCCCGGGCTCACGGACCTTTCCACTGACGTCCACGACGATCTCGGCCCCGGCCGACCCTGTCGCCTTCGAAACCCCGCCTGAGACAACCGGCTCGGCAGCACTTCGACGTCCCTCCGCGCCGGACTGCCCGAACGGAGCCGCCGCGCGGACCACTTCGGGCGCCTGGACGGACTGCGTCCGGCCCGCCCAGAAGTGCTGCAGGGCGAACAGCGCGGCCACGACGAGCAGTGCCGAGAGCGCGACCACGTTCCGCTGCTCCAGCCCGCATCGCGTCTGCAGCCACACGGGCATCCGCTCCCGCAGAGCCAACCCGGCCCGCTCCCGCCAGCCCGCGCCCCCGGAATCGGTCTCCCGCCAGTCCCCACGCCCGCCATCGGCGTCTCGCCGAACTCCGTCCCGGGGACCATCGCCCGACCAGGCCTCGGTCACGGCCTCCGTCACGGAACCGCGACCCCGCCGGGTTTCCTCCGCAGATGCACCCTCCCGCAGGGGCGTCTCGGCAGAACTACGGTTCCGCAGAGCCGTCTCGGCCGCACTGCCGTCCCGCAGGGCCCACCGGGGAGAACTACGACCAGGCGGCCGGACCCTCTCCGGGGAACCAGCGTCCCGAAGGGCTCCCTCCGCAGGACCACGACCAGGCCGGCCCGCTTCGACAGCCCCCGCCTCCCACCGGGCGCCTTCCACGAACCCCACCGCAGCACCGGCCGAACCGTCCGAACCGGCCTCGGCGACATCGACGGCACCGGCGGCCTCCAGCCGCTCCGGCCCCACCCCCGCCACCTCACCGTCCCCGCCCGGCCCACCCGACGGCGGCCCCTTCCCCAAGTCCCCCCGCTCTCCCGCCCGTTCCGCGAAGAGCACCTCCGCCCGTCGCTGGAGTTCATGCGCCGAGTCGGCATGCCGAGGCCGGACCCGGCCCCGGGTGCCGGGCGGTCGGCGGTGACGTGAGCGTCCGTCGGAGTGGGGGCCGCGGCCCGGCCCGCTGGTCGGCGTCGCTGTGCGTGAGCGTGATCGAAGTGCCATGCGCCGAGGATCGGACACATCCGCGATCTCGCGATGATCTTGGTCAATTCCCGGGGATTACCCACCGGTTGTGGAAAACTCCGCCACCCGGACGAGTGATTCCGGCACACCACGGGGCGTGTCTGCTCGGCTCGCGGCCCGTGTCAGCGAGGCGAGACCACGACCCCCAGCAGCCCGGGCCCCGTGTGCGCCCCGATCACCGCCCCGACCTCGCTCACATGCAGGTCGGCAAGTCCGGTCACCCGCACCCGCAGACGGTCCGCGAGGGCCGACGCCCGGTCGGGGGCGGACAGATGATGGACCGCGATGTCCACCGGCGCGCTGCCGGCCCGGTCGGCCGCGATCTCCTCCAGGCGGGCGATGGCCTTGGACGCCGTCCGCACCTTCTCCAGGGGCTCGATCCGACCGCCGACGAGCTTCAGCAGCGGCTTGACGGCGAGCGCGGAACCGAGGAGGGCCTGCGCGGCTCCGATCCGGCCGCCACGGCGCAGATAGTCGAGGGTGTCGACGTAGAAGTAGGCGAACGTGCCCGCGGCCCGCTTCTCCGCGGCCGTGACCGCCTCGTCCACCGTGCCGCCCGTCTCCGCGGTCTCGGCGGCGGCGAGCGCGCAGAACCCGAGAGCCATGGCGATCATGCCGGTGTCGACCACGCGCACCGGCACCGGCGACTCACGTGCCGCCATGACCGCCGCGTCGTAGGTGCCGGAGAGCTCGGCGGACAGATGCAACGACACGATGCCGGTCGCTCCGGACTCGGCGACCTTGCGGTAGTGCTCCGCGAAGGCCTGGGGGCTGGGTCGCGAGGTGGTGACGGGGCGTCGCTTCTGGAGCGCCTGGGCCAGCGACCGGGCCGTGATCTCGGTGCCCTCCTCCAGCGCGCGGTCACCGAGGACCACGGTCAGGGGTACCGCTGTGATGCCGTGCCGCTCCATCGTCCCCTGCGGCAGGTAGGCCGTTGAATCCGTGACGATCGCGACATGGCGGGACATGAGCTGGAGGTTACCTGCCGTAGCGTCCGGGTGGCAGCCCGGCCCCTGTCACCCGGGGCCGCCGTGTCGGCCTCAAGTCGTGCTCTCGGGACGGGGTTTCTTCTGCCAGGGATAGGTGGGGCGAGGGCCCGGCGGAGTGATCGCGGGCCGCGTCGGCTTCTCGGCGGTGCGGGAGCGGGGCGTCTCGGGCCAGGTCTGCTGCCCGGGGCCGGCGTCGGCGGCGGGAGCTTCGGGCCACTGGCGCGGTGTAGCGGTGGGCTCGGTCTTCGTCCAGTGCCGCAGGGCGCCGGACTCGACGTCGATCTGCGCGCTCAGTGCGTCCAGGTCGTCGTCGGCGAAGCGGTGGGCGCGGTCGCGTGCAGCCCAGCGCAGGGAGTCGGCCGAGTGCGTGATGCGCTCGGTGCGCTCCCGCAGGCCCGGCAGGCGCTCGGCGAGCGTCGCCCGGTCGGGCTCGGACTCCAGGCGCTTGAGTTCGCCGTCCAGCTCGTGGCCGTGCGCGCTGAGCCGCTCGAAGAGGCCGAGGGACTCCTTGAGGGATGCGTCCTCGGCCACGCCCGCCTGCAGCGCGTCCTGGGTGGCCCGCATGGAGGTGCGCAGCTTCAGCCGCAGCTGGGCCAGTTCGCCCGCCGGGCCGAGCTGGGCGAAGGACTTGGCGCGCAGGGTGTGGTCCTCGACCGTGCGCCGGGCCTGGGTGACGGTGCGGTCCACACCGCGCTTGGCGGCGCCGACGACCTTCACCGTCGCGTAGGCGCCGAGGGCCACGAAGAGCACGAAAAGCAGGGCCACGACCGCGATCACTGCTTCCACGAAAAACTCCTCCTCCGCCCCCACACGGCACTCGCCGCTCTTCAAAGGTAAACGCGATGGGCAGGTCCGGAGTTCCGGAAGAACCCCGAACCTGCCCGCACGCGACCCTTAGGGGGCCTTACGCCGGAACGATGTTCACCAGCTTCGGCGCCCGCACGATCACCTTGCGGATGCCCGCCCCGTCCAGCGCCGCCACGACCTTCTCGTCGGCCAGCGCGACCTTCTCCAGCTCGTCGTCGGAGATGGCCGGCGAGACCTCCAGGCGGGCCTTGACCTTGCCCTTGACCTGGACCACGCAGGTCACGGTCTCGTCCACGACGTACTGCGGGTCGGCGACAGGGAAGTCCTGGTGGACGACCGAGTCGGTGTGGCCCAGCTTGCGCCACAGCTCCTCGGCGATGTGTGGGGCCAGCGGCGTGATCAGCAGCACCAGTGCCTCGGCGACCGGGCGCGCGACCGGGCCGCCCGCCTTGGTCAGGTGGTTGTTCAGCTCCGTGACCTTGGCGATGGCGGTGTTGAAGCGCAGGCCCTCCAGGTCGTGGCGCACCCCGTCGATCGCCTTGTGCAGGGCGCGCAGCGTGGCCTCGTCGGGCTCGGCGTCGACGACGGTCACCTCTCCGGTGGCCTCGTCGACGATGTTGCGCCACAGCCGCTGCAGCAGGCGGTACTGGCCGACCACCGCGCGCGTGTCCCATGGGCGCGAGACGTCCAGCGGGCCCATCGCCATCTCGTACAGGCGCAGGGTGTCGGCGCCGTACTCCTCGCAGATCGCCTCCGGGGTGACGGCGTTCTTCAGGGACTTGCCCATCTTGCCCAGCTCGCGCTTGACCTGCTCACCCGCGTAGAAGAACTGGCCGTCGCGTTCCTCCACCTCGGCGGCCGGCACCGGGAAGCCCCGGCTGTCGCGGTAGACGAAGGCCTGGATCATGCCCTGGTTGTACAGCTTGTGGAACGGCTCGGGCGACGAGATGTGCCCCAGGTCGTACAGGACCTTGGACCAGAAGCGCGCGTACAGCAGGTGCAGCACGGCGTGCTCGGCGCCGCCGACGTACAGGTCGACACCGCCGTGCGGCTGTCCCGCGCGGGGGCCCATCCAGTACTGCTCGATCTCGGGGTCGACCAGCTGCTCACTGTTGTGCGGGTCCAGGTAGCGCAGTTCGTACCAGCAGGAACCGGCCCAGTTGGGCATGGTGTTGGTCTCGCGGCGGTACCGGCGGGGGCCGCGTCCGTCGCCCAGGTCCAGGGTGACATTGACCCAGTCCTGGTTGCGGGACAGCGGGGTCTCCGGGGAGGTGTCCGCGTCGTCCGGGTCGAAGGTGCGCGGCGAGTAGTCCTCGACCTCGGGCAGCTCCAGCGGCAGCATCGACTCGGGCAGCGAGTGGGCGATGCCCTCCTCGTCGTAGACGATCGGGAAGGGCTCGCCCCAGTAGCGCTGGCGGCTGAACAGCCAGTCGCGCAGCCGGAAGTTGACGGTGCCCTCGCCGATGCCCTTGCGCTGCAGCCACTCGGTGATGCGCGCCTTGGCCTCGGTCACGCCCAGCCCGTCCAGGGAGACGTCCTCGCCGTGCGAGTTCACGATCCTGGCGTCGTACGAGACGAAGGCGTCGTCCCACGTCGAGGCGTCCGTGCCCCGGTCGTCGCTCGGCTCGACCACACAGCGGATCGGCAGCTCGAAGGCGCGCGCGAAGGCGAAGTCACGCGCGTCGTGCGCAGGTACGGCCATGATCGCGCCGGTGCCGTAGCCCATCAGGACGTAGTCGGCGATGAAGACGGGGATCTGCTCGCCGTTGACCGGGTTGGTCGCGTACGCGCCGGTGAAGACGCCGGTCTTGTCCTTGGCCTCGGCCTGCCGCTCGACGTCCGACTTGGAGGCGGCCTGCGCGCGGTACGCGGTGACGGCCTCGGCCGGGGTGGCGTGGCCGCCGGTCCACACGTCGTGCGTGCCCTCGGGCCATTCCTGCGGTGTGAACTTCTCGACCAGCGGGTGTTCGGGGGCCAGCACCATGTAGGTCGCGCCGAACAGCGTGTCCTGGCGCGTGGTGAAGACGGTGATCGCCTCGCCGTCGACGGGGAAGTCGACGCGGGCGCCCTCGGAGCGGCCGATCCAGTTGCGCTGCTGCAGCTTGATGGCCTCGGGCCAGTCCAGCTCGTTCAGGTCGTCCAGCAGACGGTCGGCGTACGCGGTGATCCGCATGTTCCACTGGCGCAGCTTGGCCTTGAAGACCGGGAAGTTGCCGCGCTCGGAGCGGCCGTCCGCGGTAACCTCCTCGTTGGCCAGCACGGTGCCCAGGCCCGGGCACCAGTTGACGGGCGCGTCGGAGGCGTACGCCAGGCGGTACTCGCCCAGGACGTCGGCACGCTCGGCGGCGGACAGGGCGTCCCAGGAACGGCCACCGGGAACCGCGCGCTCACCGGACTCGAAGGCGGCGACCAGCTCGGAGATCGGGCGGGCCTTCTTCGCCTCGTCGTCGTACCAGGAGTTGAAGATCTGCAGGAAGATCCACTGGGTCCACTTGTAGTAGTCCGGGTCGATCGTGGCGAACGACCGGCGCTTGTCGTGGCCCAGGCCCAGCCGGCGCAGCTGGGACTTCATGTTGTTGATGGCGGCCTCGGTGGTGACCCGGGGGTGCTCGCCGGTCTGCACGGCGTGCTGCTCGGCGGGCAGGCCGAAGGCGTCGAAGCCCAGGGTGTGCAGGACGTTGTGGCCGGTCATCCGCTGGAAGCGGGCGAAGACGTCGGTGGCGATGTAGCCCAGCGGGTGGCCGACGTGCAGGCCCGCACCGGAGGGGTACGGGAACATGTCCATGATGTACTTCTTGGGCCGCGCGACCAGCTCGGGGTCACCCGCCAGGTCACCCTTGGGGTTGGGCGCCGCGTAGGTGCCGTCGGCGTCCCAGAAGTCCTGCCAGCGTGCCTCGATCTCGGCCGCGACGGCGGCCGTGTAGCGGTGCGGCGCGGCCACCTCGGCGGGGGCAGCGGGGTTCGTCTCGCTCATGGTCCTCAAAGCTCCATCGATCGTCTCTGCCAGCGGCTGTGTCGTCCGGAAACGAAAAATCCCCTCGCACAGGAGGGGACGCCGCGCCGATTCCGACCACGTCTTCACCGGTGGTCGGGACTGATCAGCGCGGCTCACTAAGCAGAAGGCGTACGGCACGCATGGCGTCAGAGTACCGCAGCCGTTGAGCAAGCCGCGACGAGCTTACGTATGCCTCTTTGGCACCGGGTGCCGCACTCGCCGCCGCAGTCGAGAGCACCGTCCGATCCGACAGGAACTGAACCAAGGCCAATGATTACTTCGCGTAACAGCCACTAAGGGGCATCGCACCAGCCCCAAGGCCGTTTGATAACAACGCAATAACTCAAACGCCGTACCCACCGGTATGGCGCCACTTAGAGTGCGGCAGCGGGACCGCCTTCCCGAACCGCTCGGAGTTGCCCCCATGAACCCTCGTAGTAGCAACAGCACGCTCCCCAGGACGGGCCGGTCGGCCTATGGGGTGGCGACGGCTGTCTTTCTGCTGGCCATCCCTCTGGTCGTGGTGTACGGAGGTGTCTGGCTCCAGGACTTCCTCAACTTCGGGGCGGGCGTGGTGACGCTTGTCCTCCTCACCTGCTCCGTGATCTGGGGACTGGTCGCGCAGGACCGGTTGGTCCTCAACACCCGGCAGCGGATCGTCGCCCAGGGCGTGCACCGGATCACCGCCGTGGGCTCGATCGCCTTCCTTCTGCTGCACATCGGGATCAAACTCACCCTCGAGCACACGACGTGGATCGCCGCCTTCATCCCGTTCGGGCTCGGCTTCAGCAGCAGCGGAGGCCTCATAGGCCTCGGCACCCTGGCCGGCCAGCTCATGATCTTCGTCGGCATCACCGGCGCCCTGCGCAACCGGTTCGCGTCCCCGGCCCCGGTCGCGGCCCGCTGGCGGGCGATGCACATGCTGGCCTATCCGGCCTGGTGCGCCGGGCTGATCCACGGCCTGTACGCGGGGCGCGCGGTGAAGGCCCCGATCTTCACCTACATGTACGCGCTCTGCGTGCTCGGCGTCATAGCGGCCCTCGCCCTGCGCGCGGCTCCGCGCCCGTTCAAGCGCAAGGTCACCGACCGGGTCGCCATGCTCCTCGGCGCCGAGGAGCGGCCGGGCCGCGAGGAGCTGGAGGCCAGCCGTGCCAGGAGGGCCGCGGAGAGCGCCGGACCGGGTCGCGAGAGCCGCAGGGCACCCGAGTCCGCCGGCCGCCGCTCGGAGTCCTCCCTGCCCGGCTACGAGGGCCTGACACAGACCGGCTCCATACCCGCCTACCAGGCCCCGGAGCCCGCGGGCAGCGGGTTCGCGGCCGCCTACCGCGCCATGTCGCCGGGCGGACAGCAGCCCTTCGACACCGGCCAGACCGCACGCATGGACCTGCCGATGGACATGCAGGCCGCCACCGACCCCATCGCGCGCGTGGACGGCGGCGGCAGCACCTCCGGCAGCTGGCCGATCCCGTCCCCGCCGCCGGTCGGCGAGGCGCCTCCCTCGGTCTACGACCCACTTCAGGACACGGGGTACAACATCCCGACCTATGGCGGCAATTCGGGCACGGCCAGTTATCTCACTGGTGATGTACGCGACACCGGTGAGACGAACACCCTGTACGGCACGTACAACTCGAATGACACATACAACACCGGTCCCGCCGCTGATCCAACCCCCGGTCAGTCGTACGACTTCGACTCACCGGGTCCGGGCGAACCTTGGAACACGCCTTCCGGAGGCTATAGGTGAACGAGGCCCTGCCCGACGTACCAGAAGTCCGCGTGGTCGGTCTTCCCCAGCTCACGTCGGGCTTCGACCTTGTCGAACGTCTTGACCTGCCCATGCACCTGAAGGTGCACGGGCCGCTCGAACCCATGGGCGGCGAGCAACTCGCGAAGCTCTCCGAGGCCATCAACCTGAAGGGGCGCGGCGGTGCCGGCTTCCCCTTCCACAAGAAGCTGCGCTCGGTCGCCGAAGCGGCGATCAAGCGCGGTGTCCGGCCGGTGGTCGTCGTCAACGGCAGTGAGGACGAACCCGCCTGCCGCAAGGACACGGTCCTCATCAACCGTGCCCCGCACCTCATCCTGGACGGCGCCCTCCTGGCCGCCGAGGCCCTGGGTGCCCGCACGCTCGTGATAGGTGTCACCCGGGAGTCCACACAGCGCTCCATGGAGGCCGCCCTCGCCGAACGCGGCCTCAGCAACGGCCGCCGATCGGTACTACGCGCACGCGTGCAGCGCAATCCCGTCCGTATGGTCACCGGAGCGGCGGCGTCGCTGATCCGTTCCATCGACGGCGGCCCGGCCATCCCGCCCGGCCGCAAGGTCAGCGCCTCGCAGAACGGCGTCGGCGGCGCACCCACCCTTCTGTCCAACGCCGAGACCTTCGCGCAGCTGGCGATCGCCGCGCGCATCGGTCCGGAGCGCTACGGCAACACCGGGCTGTACGACGAGCCGGGCACCGTCCTGCTCACGGTCTCCGGCGCCGTCGCGCGCCCCATGGTGATCGAGGTCCCGACCGGCGTACCCCTGCGCTACGTCCTGCAGTTGGCCGGCGCCCCGCCGGTCCCCCAGGGTGTGCTGACCGGCGGCTACCACGGCAAGTGGATCGACGCGGCGACGGTCAACGAGGCGATCGTCTCCCGCAACTCCCTGGACGCCGTGGGCGGCGCGCTCGGCGCCGGCGCGATCCTGCCGATCACTCAGGAGACCTGCCCGCTGGGTGAGTCGCTGCGGGTGGCGCAGTGGCTGGCCGAGGAGAGCGCGGGCCAGTGCGGCCCCTGCTACCTCGGTCTGCCGGCCGCCGCGCGCGGCATGGAGGACATCCTCAACGGCGGCGGTCCCGCCGCCCTGGAGGCGCTCAAGCAGGTCGCCAAGAACGTGAAGCGGCGCGGCGCGTGCTCGCACCCGGACGGCTCCGCGATGTTCCTGGAGTCGACCATCAAGGCGTTCACGGACGACCTGGCCGCCCATGTCCTCGGAAACGGCTGCGGACGGCCCGTGGAGGGCGTTCTGCCGCTCTTCGAGGGTGGAAGGATGCCCACGGGCATCGCGGGCGGCGGCGAGTCCGAGGAGACCGGCCCCAGCCGTCAGAAGATCTACGTCGACTGGACGCTGTGCCGGGGCCACGGCCTGTGCGCCGACATCCTCCCCGAGGTCTTCGAACTCGGCGCCGACGGTTTCCCGACCGTCGCCCAGGCACAGGTGCCGCGCTACGCCGAGGCGAAGGCTCTACGCGCGGTGCGTCGCTGCCCCGCGCTCGCGCTGCGGCTGGAGGACGAGAGCCCGCGCGACAAGGGCCCCACCCGCAACCTGCCAGTGCTGTCCCAGGGCCGCGGGAGGCGTGCGCTGGGCCGCTGAGCCGACGTCACGAAGGGGGCCGCCCGGAATCGGACGGCCCCCTTCGTCGTATGCGAAGTCTGCGAGCAACTCCCCCTGCAAACGCAGCAATCCCGCCGGACCGAGTGATCTGGCGGGATCTTTCTGTGGAGCTAAGGAGATTTGAACTCCTGACCCCCTGCATGCCATGCAGGTGCTCTACCAACTGAGCTATAGCCCCGTGCTGCGTTCCGCCCGGCTTCCCTGGCGGCGACGCCAACATTACACGGTCCACCGGGTGGAACACCAAATCGTTTCCCTGCGGACAGGAGGGACGACGTCAAGCGGTCACGAACGAGTAGAACCGCTTCAGCGTGCAGTGTTCTTCGAGGAGACGGCCGTAGATCGGCTCACCCTCGAGTTCGCGGTACGTCTCGATGGGGTCGCCTTTTATGATCAGCGCCCGCGCGCACTCCTCGCACCAGTACTGGTAGTCGGGATTGACCGGCTCCATGTCGCGCACGATCGGCGTCCCACTCCCGCACCAGTCGCACTTTCGCCTGTGTGCACCCATCGTTCAGCTCCAGCTGTGGCCGCAGGCCGTGCACACGTAGGAGATTCCGCCGTTGTCGCCGAGTACTTGGGCCACGTGGACAGAACCGCAGGAAGGGCAGATGAGGCGGACCGTCGTGTCCTTCGTCGACGCCGCTTCGCGGAGGTGGCCGCCCTCCACGAGGATGCTCGCAGGCATCACTACTCCCTCCCGTCGGGCCGCGCCCCCTTCCGGCCGTTTGATTCTGCCACGGCCGGACCAATACGGTCAGCGACGCCTGAGTACCAGTCCGGACACGGCGCCCACCGCGGCGGTCGCGGCCAGCGCGAACGTGCACGTCCACAGCGCCTCCGCAGAGGTATACGCCTCGGAGGGGCCGAGTGACTCAAGCCGGTTCAAGAACAGTGTGCCGAAGCCCGCGACACCGATCAGCTGACCGAGCTGGGTGACCGTGGCGAGCAGACCACTGGCATCCGCGGCGTGCCGGGGCTCCACCGTGGCCAGGGCCCCGGTGAGCGTGGGGCTGAAGGCGAGCGCGAGCCCGACGCCCATGCCGACGTACGCCGCGTACAGCGCGACGCCGCCGTCGCCGCCGTCCTTGAGCGCCAGGCCCACGCCCAGCGCGCCCAGCGCGGTGATCAGGAACCCGGCGGGTGCCAGCAGCCGCTGCCAGGACACGGGCCAGCGGCGCCAGGTCAGTCCGACGATGCCGAAGACCACCGCGGTCGGCGCGAAGGAGAGCCCGGCCCGCAGCGCGCTGTAGCCGAGGCTGCCCTGCACGTACAGGGTGAGCACGAAGAGGAAGCCGCCGTTGACGGCCATGACGGCCATGATCCGGAAGACGGCGAGCCCCATGCCGGGATGACGCAGCACGCTCGGTGTGATCAGCGGGGCACCGCCGCGCCGGGCCAGCCGGGACTCGTAGCCGCAGAAGGCGGCGAACAGGATCGCGGCGGCGCCCAGGGACAGCCAGGACCACTGCGGCCAGTCCTCCTCCTGCCCGAGCACCAGCGGCACGGTGCACAGCGACACGGCCGCGCCGAGCAGCACCAGGCCGGGCAGGTCGAAGCCGCGCGCCCGGTCCCGGGGTGTCGGACGGTCCCCGGGCAGCAGGACACGCGCGCCCACGACCAGCAGGACGAGGCCCACCGGTACGTTCACGAGGAACACCGGCCGCCAACTCGTGCCGAACAGGTCGGCACTGACCAGGACTCCGCCGACGACCTGCCCGGCGGCGGCGCCGACCGCGAGGACCGCCGAGTACGCGCCGAGCGCCTTCATCCGGGCCTCGCCGGTGAAGTTGCGCTGGAGCAGGCTGAGCACCTGCGGGATCATCACCGCCGAACCGGCGCCCTGCACCAGCCGGAAGACGATCAGCTCGGTGGCGCCCTGGGCCAGCCCGCAGGCGAGTGAGGCCGCCGTGAACAGGGCGAGCCCGGCGAGGTGGACCCGGCTGTGGCCGAACCGCTCGCCGAGCCGGGCTCCGGTGATCAGCAGCACCGAGTACGTGATGGTGTATCCGGCGACGACCAGCTGGAGTTGGGCGCCCGAGGCGTGCAGCTCGGTGCCGATCGTGGGGGCCGCGACGTTCACGATGAACACGTCGAGCAGCGCCATGAACTGGGCGGCGAGCACGAGCGCGAGCAGCGGCCTGGGCCGGGGGTGCGGTCGGTTGTCAGTGGCGGGTGCTTCACTTTTGGCAGGTGGGAAAACGGACGCGGGATTCGGTCCCGTCCGGGGCGTTGTCGTCATGCCGTCGAGCATGAGGATCTCCCGGTACGAGTGCCGAGAGCCCGCCGATGCTGGTACTGCCAGCACCTGGCAAGCGCCGGGTGCGGCACCGAGGATGGTCGTGACGAGGGGGACGTGACGATGAGGACGACACAGCGACGACGGCCCGAGCTGGCCACGTTCCTGCGCAGCAGGCGGGCCCGGGTGACCCCGGCCGACGTGGGCATGCCGCCGGGTCTCAGGCGCCGCACTCCGGGACTGCGCCGCGAGGAGGTCGCCCAGCTCTCCGGTGTGGGCGTGACCTGGTACACCTGGCTGGAGCAGGGCCGGCCGATCAACGCGTCCGCGCAGGTCCTGGACGCCGTGGCCCGCACCCTGCGGCTCGACCCGCCGGAGCGGGAGCATCTGTACCGCCTGGCGCAGGTTCCGTTCGCCCCGGCGCCGGAGGGTCTGACGCGGTCGGCGGGCCCGGAGGTGCAGGGCATCATCGACGCCCTCGACCCGCTCCCGGCGGTCGTCTACAACTCGCGCTACGACATCCTGGCCACCAACACGGGCTACCGCGACCTGTTCCTGATACCGGAGATCATCGACATCGGGGTGGCCAACGTGCTGTGGACGCTGTTCACGGTGTCCGAAGAGGCCTGCCCCGTGTTGCACCGGGAGCGCGAGCTGCCGGTGATGGTGGCGACGCTGCGGTCCGCGTACGGCAGACATGTGGGCGAGCCGGCCTGGGAGGGGTACATCCGCGGACTGTCGGCGGCCAGCCCGTACTTCGCCGAGCTCTGGGCGAGCGGCCAGGTGGTGCCGCCGGGGCGCCGGGTGAAGACCTTCCGCCACCGGGCGGTGGGCGAGCTGCGGATGACCTCCCAGTCGCTGTCGATCGACGGGATGCCCGAGTGCCGGATCGTGGTCTACACACCGGTGGACGAGGAGACACGGGAGAAAGCGGCACGACTGCGAAAGCAAACGGAACAGGAGCACACAGCGCAAGAACGCACAGCGCAGAGGCACACAGAAAATCCCGCCTCCTGAAGGAGGCGGGACCCTGATGATCACCGATCTTTGACAACTCAACAGAGTGTCGATGTGGAGCTAAGGAGAATTGAACTCCTGACCTCCTGCATGCCATGCAGGCGCTCTACCAACTGAGCTATAGCCCCTTGCGTTCTTCCCGCTCGGCGGGCGAACAAGAAGAACTTTAGCCTGCGACCTGCCGGAAAGTGAAATCCGGTCCGGGGCCCTCAGTCGTCGTCGCCGAGCACCGGCTCGGGGAGGGTTCCGGCGTTGTGCTCCAGGAGGCGCCAGCCTCGGGCGCCCTGGCCGAGGACGGACCAGCAGCAGTTGGAGAGGCCGCCGAGGCTCTCCCAGTGCCGGGAGTCCAGTCCGAGGAGCCGGCCGATGGTGGTGCGGATCGTGCCGCCGTGGCTGACCACGACGAGCGTGCCGTCCTCGGGGAGTTTCTCGGCGTGCCGGAGCACGACGGGGGCGGCGCGGTCGGCCACCTCGGTCTCCAGTTCACCGCCGCCGCGGCGGACCGGCTCACCGCGCTTCCACGCGGCGTACTCCTCGCCGTGCCGGGCGATGATCTCCTCGTGCGTCAGCCCCTGCCAGACGCCCGCGTAGGTCTCCCGCAGGCCCTCGTCATAGGTCACGTCCAGGCCGGTGAGCGCGGCCAGCTCGGCGGCGGTGTTCGCGGCCCGCTGGAGGTCGGAGGCGACGATCGCGTCGGGCTCCAGGGAGGCCAGCAGCCGGGCGGCACGGCGGGCCTGGCCGACACCGGTCTCGGTGAGCTCGACGTCGGTGGTGCCCTGGAAGCGACGCTCCACGTTCCAGGAGGTCTGGCCGTGCCGCCACAGGATGACGCGGCGGCCCCGGCCCTTGCGGTCGGCGGGAGCGGTCACCGCGGCTCCCCGTACTCGGCGTCGTCCTCCTCGTTCCGGAGCGCGGCGTGCTCCTGCGCCTTGCCGCGGGTCGCCTTGGCGTCGGCGGGCAGCTCCAGCTCCGGACAGTCCTTCCACAGCCGCTCCAGGGCGTAGAAGACCCGCTCCTCGCTGTGCTGGACATGGACGACGATGTCCACGTAGTCGAGCAGGACCCAGCGGGCCTCGCGGTCGCCCTCGCGGCGCACCGGCTTGGCGCCGAGCTCCTTCGAGAGCCGCTCCTCGATCTCGTCGACGATGGACTTGACCTGGCGGTCGTTGGGTGCGGACGCCAGCAGGAAGGCGTCGGTGATCGACAGGACGTCGCTGACGTCGTAGGCGATCACGTCATGGGCGAGCTTGTCGGCGGCCGCCTGCGCGGCGGTGTGGACGAGCTCGATGGAACGGTCAGTCGCGGTCACTACAAGGCTTTCGGTCGGCGGTCACTTGACACCAAGGGTCTCACGGACCGCCGACGGCACCCCACGCGATGGCGGAGATCACGCGGGGTGCCGCTGGGGGCCCGGAGCCGGGCCTAGGAAGAGGAGTCGGGTTTGTAGTCCTGGCCGAGGATCACGGAGACGTTCGCGCTCGAGGAGATCGTGCCCTTGCCGACGGCGCTGGTGGGCAGGCCCAGGGTCTTGGCGACCTCGGTGGCGTTCGCCTTGTCGGCGGCGTCGGCGTAGACGACCTTGGAGGTGGCCCGGGCCGAGGAGGGTGTGCCGCCGTCGATGAAGGTGAAGCCGCCGTTGAGGAGGACGACGCGGGCCTTCTCGGTGTTGTCCCTGGTGCCGGTGGCGTTCTGGACCGAGACGCTCACGGCAGCGTCCTTGTCGGGGCTCTTCGCCTTGCCGCCGAGGACGTCCTTGACCACGCTCGCACTGGCCTCCGCACTCAGGGTGCCGTCCTGCTGGACGGGCAGCAGCGCGGTCTTGTAGTCGCCGCTCTTGGCGAGGTCCGCGAGCTTGGCGAGGAAGGTGCCGAGGTCCTTGTCCGTCAGGGACGGGTCGAGGATCTGGGCCAGCGTCTGCACGGTGGTGGTCGCGGCCGTCGGGTCGGAGGACAGCTTGCGCAGGACGCCCTGCAGGACCTGGCCGAACCGCTCCAGCTGGGCGTTCTGGGCCTCGCCGGAGGCACGGTAGGTGGCGTAGGCGACGGCCGTCTTGCCGCTGAGGGTCTGGTCCTTCCCCTTGCTCACCAGGGGCGCCTGGCCCTTCTTCCTGGCGTCCGGATCGGGCACGGCGACGTTGGTGTCGACGTCGATGTTCCCGACGAGGTCGACCAGGTTCTGCAGATAGGGGGTGTCCAGGCGCCAGGTGCCCTCGATGTCGGTGCCGAGGACGGTGTCGAGGGAGTCGACGGTCCCGGAGGAGCCGTCGTCGTCGACGGACTTGGCGAGGGTCGTCGTGGAGCCGTCGTCGGCCGTCAGGGTGAGAGAGTTGGGGATCAGGACGGTGGTGCCCTGCTTGGTGGTGGTGTTGTCGACGAGCAGCGCCGTGGAGGTGCCGCCCTTCGTGGTGTTGTGCAGATGGACGACGATCACGTCGCGGTTCTGGGCGCTCGCCGCGATCGTGGTGCCCTTCTTGCTCTCCGGGTCCGAGAGGCCGGGCAGCTTCCCGGCGTACCAGAGATAACCGACTCCGCCCACCGCGACCAGGGCGAGGACGACAACCAGGGCGACGAGCCGGCTGCGGGCACGGCGCTTGGCCTCCTCGCGGCGCTCGGTGCGGTTCTCGGTGAAGTTGAGCCAGTCGATGACGTCCTCGGAGTCGGTGTCGGGCTCCTCGACGAACGCGAACTGCGCGGTGTGGTACTGCCGTTCGTCCCCGTCGGCGGACTCCGCGCCGGCATGAACCCGCCCCTGACCGACCGGCGCTCCCGCGCCGTGGCCCTGGCCGGGCTGCGTCCCCCCGGCGTACCCCTGGCCGGTCTGTGTCCCCGCGGCCGGTCCGCCCTGCTGCGGGATGTAGGCGGTCTGCTCGGCGACGCGCGGCTGCCGGCCGCTCGCGGCGGCCCGGCCGGAGGGGTCGTACGCCGTCGCCGGACCGCCGCCCTGCCCGCCGCCGTTGGCGTAGGGGTCGTAGGACGGCACGGGCGCCTGCTGACCGGTGTCCGCCGCGTAGGGGTCGTAGGGCGGGACGGGGTTCTGGGTGCCCGTGTCGTACGGCGTGGCCTGCTGCCCCCCGGTGGCGTACGGGTCGTAGCCGTAGCCCTGCTGGGCGTAGGGGTGGTACTGCTGCTGCGGGGCCTGTTGCGGCGGGACCTGCTGGTACACCGGCCGGCCGTACTCGTCGTAGCCGACGAGCTGGTACTGGTTTTCCTGTTCGTCGCCGTAGTCCGCGTCGTATCGGTCGTTCACCGGTGCCCCTCTCGGCTCACTCGCCGCGGTACAGCTCGCGCTTGTCGATGTACCGCACGACTCCGTCCGGCACCAGGTACCAGACGGGGTCGCCCTTGGCGACTCTCGCCCGGCAGTCGGTGGAGGAGATGGCGAGGGCGGGAACCTCGACGAGCGAGACGCCGCCCTCGGGAAGTCCCGGGTCGGCCAGGGTGTGGCCGGGCCGGGTGACCCCGATGAAGTGTGCCAGGGCGAACAGCTCTTCCGTGTCCCGCCAGGTGAGGATCTGGCCGAGGGCGTCGGCGCCGGTGATGAAGAAGAGGTCGGTGTCGGGGTTGAGGGCCTTGAGGTCGCGCAGGGTGTCCGTGGTGTAGGTCGCGCCACCGCGGTCGATGTCGATGCGGCTGACCGAGAACTGCGGGTTCTCGGCGGTCGCGATGACCGTCATCAGATAGCGGTCCTCGGCCGGGGAGACCGCGCGGTGGGTCTTCTGCCACGGCTGGCCCGTCGGTACGAACATCACCTCGTCCAGGTGGAACTGCGCGGCGACCTCGCTGGCCGCCACGAGGTGTCCGTGGTGGATCGGGTCGAACGTTCCGCCCATGACGCCCAGTCGGCGCTTGCCGCGGCTCGACGGGCCGTTGCCCGGGCCGGTAGGCATGTCCTGCTCTCCCATGCGGCAGACCCTACCGGCCCGGTCTGAGGAACCGGGCAGGCGGAGGCCCGCAGTGCCCCGCTTCGGGCACCCGGTGCCTCAGCGGTCGCGGTTGAAACGAGTGGTGATCCACAGCAGGAGCAGCAGGACGAAGAGCGCGCCACCGCCGGTCAGCAGGGGGCTGAGGCTCTCGTGGTTGCCGCCGTGCTCCTCGCCCTCAGCGGCGAGGGTGACCAACTGGGCAGCGGTGCTGTGGAAGCTCATCTTCGGCAGGACCTATCCGGTGGGCGGGATAAAGATGTCGGCTCATGGTAAGGGGGCGCGGTGAGGGCGCTCACGCCGACTCCACCATTGGAGGCCGCGCTCAGGAGGTCGGGGAACCTTCGCCCTTCCTCAGTCGTCCTTCCGCTTGTACCCCCGCAGCAGGAACCACGCGGTGAACGCACAGCCCAGGAACATCACGACCAGTACGACCCGGAGCAGATTTCCGGACCCTTGCTGCTCGGCGGCGCTCGCGGCCTCGGTGAGCCAGGCGGCCCGGGTGTGCTCCATGATGTGGACTCCTTCGCTGTACTGCCCGTCCACGCTATCTCCGCCTAGGCTGGGCTCTGCTTCGGGGGCGCAAAGGGCCGCACAAGGGTCCGCAAAGGATCACATCGGCCGAAGAGGCACAGCCAAAGACGCACATGGGGGAAGACATGTCCGACGACGGCCATCAGCACAACGGACACGAGAACGTGCCGAGCAGGCAGCGCAGGCGTTTCCCGGGTATCTCCTCGCGTGCGTACGAGCACCCCGCCGACCGCTCCGCCCTGGTGGCGCTGCGCAAGCTGAGCGGCTTCGACACGGTGTTCAAGGCGCTCAGCGGCCTGCTCCCCGAGCGGAGCCTGCGGCTGCTGTTCCTGTCCGACTCGGTGCGCGTCTCCGACCAGCAGTTCGCGTATCTCAACGACATGCTGCGGGACGCGTGTTACATCCTGGACCTGGAGAAGGTCCCGCCGATGTACGTCAGCCAGGACCCGCAGCCGAACGCGATGTGCATCGGCCTGGACGAGCCGATCATCGTCGTCACCACGGGGCTGGTCGACCTGCTCGACGAGGAGGAGATGCGGGCGGTCGTCGGCCACGAGGTGGGTCACGCCCTGTCCGGTCACTCGGTCTACCGGACCATCCTGCTGTTCCTGACCAGCCTCGCCCTGAGGGTGGCGTGGATCCCGCTGGGCAACCTCGCGATCATGGCGATCGTGACCGCGCTGCGGGAGTGGTTCCGCAAGTCGGAGCTGTCGGCGGACCGGGCGGGACTCCTGGTCGGCCAGGACCTGAAGGCCTCGATGCGCGGTCTGATGAAGCTGGCGGGCGGTCACCATCTGCACGAGATGAACGTGGACGCGTTCCTGAAGCAGGCCGAGGAGTACGAGGCCGGCGGTGACCTGCGCGACTCCGTGCTGAAGATCCTGAACGTCCTGCCGCGCTCCCACCCCTTCACCACCGTGCGGGCGGCCGAGCTGAAGAAGTGGGCCGAGTCCCGCGACCACCAGCGGATCATGGACGGGCACTACCCACGCCGCACCGAGGACAAGGACACCTCGGTCACGGACTCCTTCCGCGAGTCGGCGGCGAGCTACGCGACCAACGTCAAGAGCTCCAAGGACCCGCTGATGAAGCTGGTCAGCGACATCGCGGGCGGAGCGGGCGACCTGGGTGGCAGGGTGCGCAGGGGCTTCGGCGGCTTCTCGAACCCGACCCCGAGGGACGACGGACGGCCGGCCGAAGGGAACGGACCGGCCCAGGACGACTGACCCCACCCCCGACCGAAGCACCCGACCCCACCGAACCCGCTGCCCCACCGAACCCGCTGCCCCACCGGACCCGCAGCCGGCGAACGACCTCGTGCCCCCCGGTCACACCTTCGGCTGCGCGCTGGTGGCCAGCGACCCGCAGAGCGCCGTCGCGCTTCCCGTCGCATACGGGTCCGTCCCGGCCGGCCCGCCCGCCTTCGCGGTCTGTCCGGCCAGCAACGGATGCAAGCGGTTCGTGGAGTCCTCCGCACACGACAGCGGCCCGGCCTGGACGTAGGACACGACCAGCTGGGCCGTGTGCATCCGCAGATCGTCCCGGTCGAACCGGAAGTGCAGCTCACGCCGGACGGTGAACAGCGACACCTCACCCTGGGCGACCGCGGCCGCGCCGGCCGCCCTCAGCGCGTACACGAACGTGTGGTCCGCCGTGACCTCCAGCGTCGAGGAGTCGGTCTCGGCGGCCTGGAGGCTGCCCTGCACCCGGATCCCGCCGTCGGCCAGCCGCACCTGCGTGGGGTCGAAGCGAACCAGCCACCCGGTCGGCGCGTGCCGTCCGTCGGCGGCGGGGTGGGAGAAACTCTGGTCGAACTGGTCGAGTTGGTCCGTGTCGAGGAGCACCCGTACGGCACGGACCTGGGCGCCGACGAGGACGTCCGGGTCGAGCGAGGACCGCACGATGTAGTCCTTGGCGGTGGTCAGCGCGGACACGACCTGGCTGTCGGAGAAGTGCGCGGTGCGGCGGGAGGCCGGCAGCGGGATGCCCTCGGCGCCGTGCCGGTACTGCGCGGCGGGGCTGTGCGCGTAGAGGTACTCGGCGTCGGGGTGCCCCGGGACCTTGCCTGCGGGGGCGAGCGGGATGACGGTCATCCGCAGGGGTTCGACGGGCTGCCGGATCGCGGCGTTCTGGTAGGGGTGCCGTACGCCCATGTAGATCGCGGTGCCGAAGGCGACGGCGATCAGCAGGACCAGGATCAGCACCTGCCGGGACAGTCCCCGGCGCAGCGGCGGACGGCGGCGGACAGCGGGCGCGTGGTCGGCGATGCGCTCCTGTGCGGAGTACTCCTGGAGGCGGGCAGCACGGACGAACGACTCGTCGAAGACGACGGATCGGTACTCGTCCTCACCACCCACGGGGCCGCCCTCGGGTGTCCCCTCTGGTGGGTCTGCCGGCCCTCCCATATCTTCAGGGTAGGTCTCGGGGAGCTCAGGTAAACGCCGCGCTGTGCGACAAGTTCTGACAGGTTCTCACCAGGAGCGTCAGGGCGTGCGCGGGAACGCGGAGACGGCTGGCTGGGAGTATTCGGCCGACGCCGAGGGCGTCACCGCGCTTCCCTGTTCCAGACCGGTCGAGGCGGGCGGCGGAACCCGGTCGCGGCTGCCGGTGGAGGAACCCCGGTAGACCGCCGTGAAGGCCAGCGCGACCATGCCGATGCCCATGACGAGGGCGAGCATCCAGGCGACGGGGCGGTGCCAGCGGACCTGCCTGCCGTACGTCCCGGGGGCGCCGTAGCGGCCCTCGAGGATGTCGGGGTCGTCCAGGTCGTCGAGTTCGGGATCATGGCCGAAACCGCCGGGTCCGTAGCCGTCGTCGTACCGCTCGGCTCTGGGACGGGCGCGGCGGGCCTCGGCCTCGGAGGCCTCCGCTCTCGCCCGGGCCGCGGCCAGGAGACGCTCGACGGCGGTCGGCTCGTGCACCACGGCCGCCCGTACGAAGGCCTCGTCGAAGACCACGGAGGCGAACTCTTCGTCCGACACCCCGCGGTCGTGGTCGTCGTCGGGCTCCCAGCCGTCAGGGAACGGCGTGCCCCCCACGTCCTCCGGCACGAATCCAGAGTAGACCTGGGGGGTCAATTTGGGCAGACGGTATGGAAATTCATCCACCGTATGAGACACCTCTCGCCCGCCCGGGGCGCCCCGGCTCAGCGGCGGATGTGGCCGTCGCCGGTGACGATGTACTTCGTGCTCGTCAGCTCCGGCAGGCCCATCGGGCCCCGGGCGTGCAGCTTCTGGGTGGAGATGCCGATCTCCGCGCCGAAGCCGAACTGGCCGCCGTCCGTGAAGCGGGTGGAGGCGTTGACCGCGACGGTCGTGGAGTCGACCAGCTGGGTGAAGCGTCGGGCGGCCTGCTGGGAGGTGGTGACGATGGCCTCGGTGTGGCCGGAGCTCCACAGCCGGATGTGCTCGACGGCCTTGTCGAGGGAGTCGACGACGGCGGCGGCGATGTCGTAGGAGAGGTACTCGGTGTCCCAGTCCTCCGGCGTGGCCTCGACGACGGTCACCTTGGTGTCCTTGGCGTACGCCAGCACCCGCTGGTCGGCGTGGACGGTCACCCCGGCCTCGGCGAGGGCGTCCAGGGCGCGCGGCAGGAACTCGGGGGCGATGTCCTGGTGGACCAGGAGGGTCTCGGCGGCGTTGCAGACGCTGACCCGGTGGGCCTTGGAGTTGATCAGGATGTCGATCGCCATGTCGAGGTCGGCCTGGGCGTCGACGTAGACGTGGCAGTTTCCGGTGCCGGTCTCGATGACGGGGACGATCGACTCGGTGACCACGGTCCGGATCAGCGAGGCGCCGCCGCGCGGGATGAGCACGTCGACCAGGCCGCGGGCGCGCATCAGCTCGCGCACGCTCTCGCGGGACTCGCCGGGCACGAGCTGGATGGCGTCGGCGGGCAGTCCGGCGCCGCCCACGGCGTCGCGCAGGACCCGTACGAGGGCGGTGTTCGACTCGTATGCGGAGCCCGAGCCGCGCAGCAGGACGGCGTTGCCGGACTTCAGGCAGAGGGCGGCGGCGTCGACCGTGACGTTCGGGCGGGCCTCGTAGATGATGCCGACCACGCCGAGCGGGACGCGGACCTGGCGCAGGTCGATGCCGTTCGGCAGGGTCGAGCCGCGCACGACCTCGCCAACCGGGTCGGGCAGCGCGACGACGTCCCGGACGTCGGAGGCGATGGCACGCACCCGCTCGGGGGTGAGGGTCAGCCGGTCGATGATCGCCTCGCTGGTGCCGGCCTCGCGGGCCTTGGCGATGTCCTTGGCGTTGGCCTCGACGATCTCGCTCGTGCGGACCTCCAGGGCGTCCGCGATGGCGAGCAGCGCGTCGTCCTTCTCGGCCCTGGGCAGCGGGGCGAGGTCGGCGGCGGCGGCCTTGGCCCGGTAGGCGGCCTGGGTGACCGGGGTCATGGAGTCGTACGGCGAGAGCGAGGTCATACCGGAAGGGTAGTGCGCCGGGCGAGGCCGTCCACCCGTTGTTCCACAGCGCGAGACGGGATCAAAGGGACACCGCCGGGACGTGATCAGAACGGGTGGGCCCCGACCGGCGTGGCCGGCGGCGGGCCGTACCCCTCGGCGATGCGCTGGTGGTAGGTCTGGCGGTCGATGACCTCCAGGCCGACGATCTCCCACGGCGGCAGTCCCGCGGTCTGCCGGTGCTCGCCCCACAGGCGCAGGGCGACGGCGGCCGCGTCGTGCAGGTCGCGGGCCTCCTCCCAGTAGCGGATCTCGGCGTGATCGTTGGCGTAGCGGCTGGTCAGCAGGAAGGGGTGGTCGTGGGCGAGCTGTTCGAGGGCGCGCCGGACCTCTTTCAGCGGGGCCTCGTCACCGGAGACGCTGAGGGTGACATGCCACAGGCGCGGCAGGTCCTGGGGCTCCTCGCCCTGGTAGCGGTCCCCGGCCGCGACGCTGGTCAGGGTCCGCTCCTCACCGGCCGCCCGCTTGGCCGGGCCACCGGTCTCGCCCCCGGCCGGGGCGGAGGAACCGCCGGCCGCCCGCGCCACGGTTCCTGCGGGGCGACCGGACGGAGCCGCCGTACCAGCGCGGGACGCCGCCGCCCCAGGGCGCACTCGTCTCACGACGGCCTCCTTCATGCACAGGTCGACCCCACGGGCCGGGCGGAATGTTGTCCCCGGGACAAAGTTGAGCAGGCCGCAAGGGCTCGTGGGGCGGTTTTGCGGAACGTCCACCTCAGGGCGACGCCCTTGGCAGGGCGTTCACCCCGTTTTCGGGCAGTACCCCGGGCATCCGGGGCCCCGTTCGGCGCCGGGCGGTCCTCGGACGGTCCTCAGGGGTGCAGGATCACCAGATCGTCCCGGTGGACGACCTCCCGCTCGTAGGCCGGCCCCAGCTCGCGTGCCAGCTCCCGGGTGGAGCGGCCGATCAGCCGCGGGATCTCCCTGGCGTCGAAGTTGACGAGCCCGCGGGCCACGGCGTGCCCGGTGCCGTCGCGCAGTTCGACGGGGTCGCCCGCGACGAACTCGCCCTCGACGGAGGCGATCCCGGCCGGCAGCAGCGACGTGCGACGGTCGACGACCGCCTTCACCGCGCCGTCGTCCAGGGTCAGCGCACCCTGCGGGGTGGACGCGTGCTGGAGCCACAGCAGCCGGTCGGCGGAGCGCTTGCCGGCGGGGTGGAAGTAGGTGCCGGTGTCACCGCCGGACAGCGCCTCGGCCGCGTGGACCGTGCTGGTCAGCACCACCGGGATGCCGGCGGCGGCAGCGATCCGGGCGGCCTCGACCTTGGTGACCATGCCGCCGGTGCCGACGCCCGCCTTGCCGGCGCTGCCGATGTCGACGCCCGCCAGGTCCTCGGGTCCGCGCACCTGAGCTATCCGCGAGGTGCCGGGCCTGCTGGGGTCGCCGTCGTAGACGCCGTCGATGTCGGAGAGGAGGACGAGCAGGTCGGCGTGGACCAGGTGGGCCACCAGGGCCGCCAGGCGGTCGTTGTCGCCGAAGCGGATCTCGTCGGTGGCGACGGTGTCGTTCTCGTTGACGATCGGCAGGGCGCCCATCGCGAGGAGCTTGTCGAGGGTACGGGATGCGTTGCGGTGGTGGGCGCGGCGGCTCATGTCGTCGCTGGTCAGCAGCACCTGGCCGACGCGGACGCCGTAGCGCGCGAAGGAGGCGGTGTAGCGGGCGACGAGCAGGCCCTGGCCGACGCTGGCGGCGGCCTGCTGGCGGGCGAGGTCGCGGGGGCGGCGGCGCAGGCCCAGCGGGGCGAGGCCGGCGGCGATGGCTCCGGAGGAGACGAGGACGACCTCCCTCTCACCTCCGCTGCGGCTCTTGGCGAGGACGTCGACGAGCGCGTCGACCCGGTCGGCGTCGAGGCCGCCGGCAGCGGTGGTCAGCGACGAGGAACCGACCTTGACGACGATCCTGCGGGCCTCGCCCACGGCCTGCCTTGCCCCTGCCACCTTGTGTCCTGTCCCCTCGCGCCACCTATGGGTCCTCGTCCGCAATGTACGCGAACGGGACGCGCCGACGCGCATCCGTCCACGTCCCGGACCGTCCGTCCCGCCCCCGAGGATCCCCTGGCCCAGCTCGTCGCCCAGCCGGTCGGCAGCTCGGTCGGATAGGACCGGCACATAGCACCTGGCCGTCCCGGAGGGCAGGGGACACGCGCGTGTCGTCCGGAGGTCGGCACCCGTTAACCAGGGCGTCCGTCTCGCGACGACCTTGGAGTGTCCCCTGTGCGAAAACGCCTCCCCCGCCTCCGGTCCGCGCTGCGGCTGCCGGGACGGCAGACCGCGACGAGAGCGCTCGTCGCCGCCGTCCTGGCAGCCGCCGTCGTCGCCCAGGCCGTCGCCGCCCTGCGTCCGCACGTCCCGCTGCTGCTCGCCGCGACGGCCGCCTCCCTGGCCGTCGAAGGCGTGCTGCACCGCTGGCAGCGCGGCATGGTGTCGCTGTTCGCCAAGTCCCACGCGGACATCACCGTGCGGCACGTCCTGCGCGACCTGCTGCTGGTGCTCGGCCTGCTGCGGCTGACCCCGGAGGACGAGGAGACGGCGTACACCGCGCTGGTGGCCGGGCTGCTCGCCTGCTACGCGCTGCACTGCGCGCTCCAGGCGGCCTCCGTCCTCGTCCGCCGCACCCGCACCCTCCCGGTGGTCACCCGCAACATCGACGCCTCCGCGCTCCGCCTGACCCCGGCCCCGCCCGCCCTGCTGCGCCGACCGGGGCCCCGCCTGCTGGCCCACGGCCTGCCCGCCACGACGGGTCTGCTGGTCACGGCGGCCACCGGCGAGCCCCGCTGCGCGGCCTTCGGCATCGCGATGTCCCTCGGGCTCGCCCTCATGGGCCTGTACGACCTGCTCGTACGGCTGCTGCCGAGCCGGCGTCCGGCGGGCGAGCAGGAGGTGCTGGACTGGTTCGACGCGTGGCTCGCCGCGTACCGGCCGACCGTCGGCCTGTACTTCTCCGGCGGAGTGTCCTCCGCCTACCAGGCCAACATGTGGCTGGAGCCGCTAGCGAAGCTCGACGGGAAGCCGGTCATCATCCTGCGCGAGCGGTTCATGATGCAGAAGATCGCCGCGACCGACCTGCCGATCGTCTGCCTGCCGAAGGTGTCCACGCTGCTGCGCCTGGAGCAGTCCACCCTCCAGGTCCTCGTCCACCCGTCGAACTCCGGCAAGACCTCCCAGGTCCTGCGCATCCCCACGATCAAGCACACCTTCGTCAACCACGGCGAGAGCGACAAGCTGTCCTCCTGCAACCCGTACGCGAAGGCCTACGACGAGGTGTGGGTGGCCGGTCCCGCGGCCCGCGAGCGGTACGCGGCGGCCCAGGTGGGCGTCGAGGACAAGGACGTGGTGGAGATCGGCCGCCCGCAGCTGGAGGCGGTACGGCCGTACGAGGGACCGCCGGCCGGGGCGTACACGACCGTGCTGTACGCGCCGACCTGGGAGGGCTGGGACGGCAACCCCGGCAACACCTCGGTGATCGAGGCGGGCGAGAACATCGTGCGGGCGCTGCTCGCGGATCCGGGGGTGCGGCTGCTGTACAAACCGCACCCGCTGACCGGTTCGGTGGACGCGCGGGCGGGCGCGGCGGACCTGAGGATCCGTGAGCTGGTGCGGGCGGCGAACCGGGAGCGGACCGGGGAACGGCCCGCCGACGACGGTGAACTCTCCCGAAGGACACGGGAGTTGGACCGGCTCACCACCGCGTCCTTCCGGGCCGCCGCGGACTCGGTCGAGCGGATGCTGCTGCAGTCCACGCCGGAGCCGGGCCGGGCCGAGGCGGTGGCCCGGGCGACGGCGGCCTGGGAGCGGGCGTACTGGGCCTCGCTGCCGGAGTGGGAGCACCAGGTCGTCACCGATGCCCGGCCCACCCTGTACGCCTGCTTCAACCGGGCCGACCTGCTGATCAGCGATGTGTCCAGCGTGGCCAGCGACTTCCTGGCGAGCGGGAAGCCGTACGCGGTCGCCAACACCAGCGGGTTGAGCGAGGCCGAGTTCCGCGCGGCGTTCCCCACGGCGGGGGCGGCGACGGTGCTGACTCCGGACGCGGAGGGGGTGCGGGCACTGCTGGATGCCGTACGCCACCCCGAGCTGGACGAACTCGCCGGGGCGCGGGCCAAGTTGAAGCGGCGGCTGCTGGGTCCGGACGAGCCGTCCTCGCAGGAACGGTTCGACAGGGCCGTACAGGCTCTGGGGGCGGCGGCTCGGGCGCGGCGGCTGCCGTGGCAGCGGCGGGAGGAGGAGACCGGGTCGGCCTCCGGGAGGCTCACCCTGTCGGGGTGAGGACCCTGCGTGCCTTGCGTACCGCCCGGCGCAGCAGCTGGTCCATCCCGACCTCCCGGTAGCCCGGCACCTCCCGGGCCTCCCGTGGCTCGGCGAGGTAGACGGAGTCGGGCAGGCCCGTCGAGCGGTCCCGGAAGAACGGGTAGGCGAGATACACCCGGCGGCCGCCCTTCTCCAGCACCGCCTCCGGGGTCTTCTTCGCCCTCTGGAACTCCAGGACCTCCACCAGGAGATCGGGGCGGCCCATCGCCACCAGCTGGAGCCGCAGACGTTCGTGGACGCGGAGGCGGTGGGCCACCTCACCGGTCCAGTAGGCGTCCACCAGGGGCTTCGCCAGCTCCAGCTTCTCCTGGCGGACCGCCTCGCCGTCCTTCAGGAACTTCGGGCCGAACTGCGGGAGCAGGGTGACGAGGAAGGGGCGCACCATCAGCGCGTCACGCCTCGCGCCCGCCGGGACCATGTCGGCGATCAGGTTCATCAGGGCCCGCGCGGAGTCGAAGCGCAGGGTGTGGCTGCCGGTTCTGGTGACGTGCTTGCCGTCCGCGCGGCCCACCAGGTAGTAGCAGGTGTGGTCGGCGATCACGGAGACGCCGTCGGCCCGCAGATAGGCCTCCATGGTGAACAGCGCGTCCTCTCCGGTCCACAGGGACTCGTCGAAGCGCATGCTGTGCCGTTCGAGGAACGTGCGGCGGAACAACTTCTGCGCGCTCAGCGTGAACTTGATGTTGGAGGAGAAGACGTCGGTGCGCTCCAGGGTCTGCCCCCACATCGACGTCGGCGGCTTGCGGTTGACGCCCTCGACCCGGCCGAGGACGACGTCCGTGCCGTTGCGGTCGGCCATCACGACCATCCGCTCCAGGGCCTCGGGGCCGAGCCGGTCGTCGGCGTCGAGGAAGAAGACGTACCGCCCGGTCGCCTTGCCCAGACCGACGTTGCGCGGGCCGCTGGGGCCGCCGGAGTTGTCCTGCCGGATCACCGTGACGTCGAGGGAGGTCCGCTCGGCGAACTCCTCCAGGTACTCCCCGGTGCCGTCCGCCGAACCGTCGTCGACCGCGATGACCTCGACGCGCGCGTGGCCGATGGTCTGTGCCTCCACGGAGGCCAGACAGTCGACCAGATACGGCATCGCCTCATAGGCCCCGATGACCACGGTCACATCAGGCTGCGCAACGGTCACTTCTCCCCCAGCCACGGTCTGTTTCCCGAATCGCTTCCGGCACTGGGACATACGCAGGAAGGGCCCGGATTTTCGGGATCACCCCCGAAAACCGGGCCCTTTCTTTACGAAGGGGAGGTCAGGCCTTGGTCGTGGCCTCCGCCGCCGAGGCCTCCGCCGCCGAGACCGCGGGCCGCGACTCCTGGCCGACATTGCGCGCCTCGGCCTTGATCGCGAGGTTCGCCACCGCGGTGTTGAACTGCTCGATGGAGGGGGGCTCGTCCGGTCCGAGCAGGTACTGCTTGAGCTCCACCCGGTCCTCGGCCAGCGGGTCGGCCGCCGGGTCGCGGACCGCGTCGAGCAGCTCGCCCAGCTCGGTGGCCTTGTTGGACAGGACCGTGGCCGCCCGCACCGCCGTGTTCTGCCGCTTGAACTCCTCCACGCCCAGCTCCGCGGAGTCCGTGACCGCGTACGGCTTGCCGCTCGCGATGAAGTCGGAGACCACGCTGGAGATGTCGGAGACCATCGCGTCGGAGACGTTGAAGCAGTCGTACAGCCGCGGTTCGGCGCCCGTGACCACCCGGTGCTGCCACTGGGGGAAGGAGCGCCAGTACACGTCGTTCCACTCGCCGCGCAGCCGGGCGATCTCCTCGTACTTGGCCACGTCGACCACGCCGTCACGGCTGGCCTCGGCCTCGTCGCCCTTCTCGCCGCCGCTGCCGACCAGGACGGCGAGCCGCGCCTCGATGCGGGCGAGCTCGGCCGTGGCGGCGGCCAGCGCGGCCGCGTCGGTCGGGAAGCGGGGGTCCGTGGCGCGCTCGGCGGCGGCCTGCACGATCAGCGCGGTGACCTTCTCGTGCGCGGCGGCCGCCTTGGGCAGGACCGTGCCGGTGAAGGGGTGCGGCTTGTACAGGACGCGGACCGGCGGGTCCGCCTTCAGCAGCTTCTTCACGATGTTCTCGCCGGCCAGCATCAGCGAGGTGTTGCCCGGGTCGCCGTCCCAGCCCTCCCAGGTGGGCGCGTAGAGCACGGTCGGGCAGTATCCATCAGCGGCTCCGCCGCGGGGGTCCGGCGTCCCCTGCCGCTTCTGGATCGGCGCCAGCTGCGGGCGGCCCACCTCGACGATGTCCTCGTCGCGGACCCCGACGTCGGCGATGGCGTAGCGGTCGCGGCCCGCCCGGCCGGCCACCCACACCTCGTCGTACGCCTTGCTGAACGGGTTGACGCTCGCCAGCTTGTCGCTGTCGCCGTGGCCGATGAAGACGTGCTTCATGGTGGGCACACGCAGCAGGTGGATGTTCTTGCCGACGTTCGCCGCGTACAGCGCGACCCGCACCGTGGACAGGTCCATGTTCATCAGGTGCACCCCTCCGGGCACGCAGATGACGGGGACCGTGGTGGGCGCGAGGTTCTGCAGGATGACGCGCTCACGCAGGATGATCAGCGGCCTGGAGTCCAGCTGCTCCATGGTCTCCAGCCACATGTTGACCTGGTAGACGGAGTCCTTGGAGCCGGAGAAGTAGAGCACCGTCTCCGGCTTGTAGTCGCGCAGCCACTCGTCGACCTTGGCGAGGACCTTCTCGGCGTTCGGCGGGACCTTCTTGCCGCGCACGTACGGCGTCAGCGCCAGGACGTACAGGGAGCCGAGCGCTATCGTCACGCCGATGCCGATGAAGCCCGGCAGCGACGAGTCCAGTGCGGCGGCGACGAGTATGCCGACCACGGCCGCGAGGTCGAGGTGGAGCATCTTCTCGGCCGACCGGTTCAGCATGCCCCACCGTGGGGCGTCCGGGATGCGGAGGCGGGAGGCCAGGTCGACGTTGCGGGTGGCGACCGGGAGCCGGCGGCGGTTGCGGATCAGGGTGACCAGCGCGCCGTGCGGGGCCTGGAGGCCGTAGAACGCGATGAAGCAGGCGGTGGCGCCGTAGAAGATCAGGTTGTTGGAGAGGTCGAGCCGGGCCAGCAGCAGGATCAGCAGGAGCTGCCTGATCAGGAAGCGGATCGACAGTCCGGCGCGCACCTTGCTGAGGCGGTTGATCAGATAACTGCCCTGGCGGTGCAGATAGTGGTCCGCAAGGTACGTGACGGCGGTCGCGGCCGCGAAGGCGGGGACGCTCGGGATGAGCGCGGCCACCATTATGGCGGGGAAGCCCGCCAGCATGAGGACCGCCGCGGCCAGCTCGGCCGCGCTGCCCACCCGGGCGACGCGAATAGCAGTGCTTATCACTGAAAACCTGCTCTGGGAGGGATGCCGGTTGTTTACCAATTAACGCTGCTTGAGGCTTCAGGTGTTGCTTAAGGCTTCAGGCCCCTGTGAATGCACCAGGAACGGGCAGCCACAGAGGCCTGAATTTACCGAAGACTAATTGTTCCTGATTATGCCACGCCGTCCTGACGGTCCAGGACACTGGCCAGCGCGGCCTCGAAGCCGGAGGCCTGGCCCGCGGAGGCCGTCGGGTCCTGCTGGCGGACGTCGATGACATGCCCGGTCAGCTCGGAGAGCAGCACGTCGAGCGAGGTGCGGGCCACCGCCTCGGAGGACAGCAGGCTGCCCGCGGGCTCCTGGCCGAAGGCCTTGGTGCGCATGGGGGTGGCGGTGCGCTCGGGGTTGATGCAGTTCACCCGGACACCGTCACCCGCCCATTCGTCGGACAGGGCCTGCGTCAGGTTGACCATCGCCGCCTTGGTCGAGGAGTACAGGCTGTACTCGGCGCGACCGCGGGTGTAGCTGCTGGAGGTGTACAGCAGCAGCTGGCCCTTGGTCTCCGCCAGGTACTTGTACGAGGAGCGCGCGATCTGCACCGGCGCCAGGTAGTTCACCTTCAGCGCCTCCTCGATGGTGGCGTTGTCGGTCTCCGCCAGCTTTCCGATGCGCAGCACGCCCGCGGTGTTGACGACGTAGTCGATCCGCCCGGTCTCGGCGTACGCCTTGGACAGCGCGTCGTCGACCTCCTCCGGGTTCTCGACGTGGGTGCCGGTGGTGGAGCGGCCCAGCGCGTACACCTTGGCGCCGTAGGACTCGGCGAGCTCGCCGATGTCCTTGCCGATGCCGTAGGAGCCGCCGAAGACGACGACGGTCTTGCCGGTGAGCAGCTCGCGGTAGGCCTCGTCGCTCACCTGCTCGGGGGCCGCGCTCGAGGCGAGCTGGAAGAGCTTGTCGGCGATGAAGACGTCGACGGGCTGGGTGACCTTCATGTTGTACTCGTCGCCCGCGACGACGTGGATCGGCACGTCCGGCAGGTACTTGAGCACGACCGAACAGTCGTCCGTGGCCTGGAAGTTGGGGTCCCCGGCGGCGACCTCGTAGGCGCGCTTGATGGTGGACAGCTTGAAGGCCTGCGGGGTCTGGCCGCGGCGCAGCCGGGAGCGGTCCGGGATCTCGGTGATGAACTCGCCGTCGTCGCCGTGCTTGCGGGTGACGATGATGGTGTCCGCGGACGGGATGGCGACGTCGACGGCCTGGAAGCGCTCCAGGGCGACCACGCAGTCGTCGATGACGCGCCGCGACAGCAGCGGGCGCACCGCGTCGTGGAACAGGACGTTCAGGTCCTCGCCCTCGGCCAGGCCCTCGCCGAGGGCCGCGATGGCGCGCTCGGTGGTCTCGTTCCGGGTGGCACCACCCTCGATGATCTTCTTGACCTTCGTGAACCCGGCCTTGGCGACGATCTTCTCTATGTCCGGAACGTAGCCCGGCGCCATCAGGACGATGATGTCGTCGATGGAGTCGGCCTTCTCAAAGGTGGTCAGGGTGTGCTCGATGACTGCCTTGCCGGCGATCTTCAGCAGCTGCTTGGGGATCGAGAGACCCACACGCTGACCGGTACCACCGGCCAGGATCACTGCGGTGGTACGGGGCTTGGCGATGTGCTGGGACACAGAAGACCTACCTCGGGGCGACAGGGAACGGGGAAATGGTCCCACTTGCGGTTACCGCTGTGCAAGGCGACCGCCGTTCACCGCATATGTGCGCGCCATCTGTCGTTCATCTTGCACTGGAGGTGACGGCGAGCGCCCCGTACAGCGCCCGGGCCGCGGCCTCGGCGGACCGGAGCCTGGGGGGCGCCCATGATCCGCACGCCCATCGGGAGTGAGGATCTTCACGTCGTCGGGTACCGGACCGCACGCGTTCTTCCTATGCATGACGGCCCCGTTGCGGATCGGCTTGGAATACAACTCGTCCGGCAGTCCATTGCCGCGGAATTCCTTGTCAAGATTCCGCAGCTTTTCGGTCTCGGCAAGGGTAAGAGAACGATTCGCGCTGTCCGGAACGGGCTGGAGGAGATTCCCGGGCCACCCGCGCTCACACGGGCCGTACCCCCGGCTTGCCCGCGTCCACCCGCAGCTGTGCCAGCGTGATCGCCGTGGCCTGCGGCCTGAGCACCGTGTCCACGGCCCGGACCTGCGCGTCGATGCCGTGCCGGTCGATGTCGAAGAGGTGGTAGCCGCGGTGGGCGTCGATGAACTTCCAGTGCGGGTTGTCGGCCCGCAGCGGGTCCCACTGGGCGTGGAAGGCGGCCTGGTCCTGGTCGCCGTTGCTGGAGACGGAGGTACCGACGAACTCGGCGCCGACGACCCGGGAGGACGGGTCGGCGTAGTCCTCCTTGAGGTCGCTGATCATCGTGAGGTGGCGGTCGCCGGAGAGCACGACGGGGTTGCGCACGCTCTTGAACTCCTCCAGGAGGGCGTTGCGTTCGACCTGGTAGCCGTCCCAGGCGTCGTAGTACCAGAGCTTGCCCTCGCCGGGCAGGATGTCGGTCTCGGCCATCATGATCTGCGAGGCGATGAGGTTCCAGCGGGCCGGTGAGCCGTGCAGCGAGTCGAGGAGCCACCGCTTCTGCTCGGCGCCGAGCATGGTGAGCGAGGGGTCCTGGGCGGCGGCCTGGCTGGTGACCTGGTCGCTGCGGAACTGCCGGGTGTCGAGCACGTTCAGCCGGACCAGACGGCCGAACTCCAGCCGCCGGTACATCTGGATGTGCGGGCCGTTCGGCACGGCGGTGGCACGCACCGGCATGTGCTCGTAGTACGCCTGGAAGGCCGCCGTGATCCGGGCCACGAACGCGTCGTGCGGCTGCTTCTCCGGGTCCTGCGGGACCTCGCCGGCCCAGTCGTTGTCGACCTCGTGGTCGTCGAAGGTGACCACCCAGGGGGCATTCGCGTGGATCTCGGCGAGGTCCGGGTCGGTGCGGTACTGGGCGTACCGGTTGCGGTACTGGACGAGGGTGTACGGCTCCCCCGTGCCCTCGTGCCGGCGCGGACCGGCCGACGACGGCGCCGACTCGTAGATGTAGTCGCCGACGAACAGCACGACGTCGGGGTCCTGGTCCAGCATGTCGGCGTACGGCGTGAAGTAGCCGTTCTGCCAGTTCTGGCAGGAGGCGAGCGCGAGACGCAGGGTGCCCCGGGAGGTGTGCGGGGCGGGGGCGGTGCGGGTGCGGCCGGTGCGCGAGAGCTGGCCGTCGGCGCGGAAGCGGTACCAGTACGCGCGGCCCGCGCGCAGGCCCCGTACATCGACGTGGACGCTGTGTCCGAGCGTGGGCAGGGCCTGGGCGGTGCCCCGGCGGACCACCTTTTGGAAGCGCTCGTCCTCGGCGAGCTCCCACTCGACCGGCACCACTCTGTCGGGCATGCCTCCCCCGTTCAGCGGATCGGGGGCGAGCCGCGTCCACAGCACGATGCCGTCCGGCAGCGGGTCGCCGGAGGACACCCCGAGGCTGAACACCCCGTCGGGCAGCGGGGTCTCCGCGGCTCGCGCGGTGCCCGGCAGCCACAGCTGCGCGGAGGCGGCGGCGCCGAGCACGGCGGCGCCTGCGGTCAGAAAGCGGCGTCGGCCGGGTGATGCTGCTCCGTACATGGGCGAACTCCCTTGCGTCGCTGACCTCTTGGGCACCCTGGAAGCTCACGCTTCGGGGTGATCCGTGCGTTGAACCAGAGTGTTCGCGTGCATGACAAATAGGTAGACAACAGAAGAGCCGTTGCGACTCGGGTATCACATGATGAACGTGATCCCGGCGCAACGGCCTTCAGGACACTGCCGACTGACGATCTTTTGGGTTCTAGTTGGTGAAGCCCGAGCCCAGACGGGCCTTCGCGGCCGTGGTGCCGAGCAGGGTGTGGCCGAAGGTGAGCGTGCCGTCCGGCCCCAGGACGGTGGCCGGAATCGGCAGGCCGCCGGGCGAGACGACGTACTGGGCCCGGGAGCGGAAGGACCACACGGACCCGGCGCCCGCGTTCTCGCCGGGCGCGCCGACCGCGACGTCGGCCAGTCCGTCACCGTTGGTGTCACCCGCATGGACGGCCCCGCCGAAGGCGTCGCCCTTCTCGGCGGCCCCCGGCACACCCGTGCTGTTCTGCGTGACCACCTGGTGGGAGCCGGCGCCGGTCAGCCCGTCGGCCCGCCCGCTCAGCACGACGACGGATCCCGCGTCGGGCCAGGCGTCCGGGTCGGTGGGGGTGCCCAGGTCCTCGCCGGGCACGCCGGTGACCACGTCGAGGTAGCCGTCCCCGTCGACGTCGGCGAGCTGGACGTCGGTGCCGAAGCGGTCGCCCTTCTCGGCGGTGCCGGGCACGCCGGGGCTGTCCTGGTTGACGAACTGGGCCGACACACCGTCAGGAGCGCCCGAGGTGCCGGGTATCCAGGTGATACGGCCGCCCTTGGCGCGGTAGGTGTCCCCGTCGCTCTCGTAGCCTTCGACGGTCCGGCCCACCACGATGTCGGCGTAGCCGTCCCGGTTCACGTCCCCGACCGCGAGGTTCTCGCCGCCCTGGAGCGCGGCGCCGTCGATGTCGTAGACCAGGGTCCACGGCGTGAGGCCGTCCTTGGTGCCCCACCAGTACGCGATCCGCCGGGAGTCGAATGTGTCGGTGCCGTTCTCGGCGGCCACGACGTCCGTGATCCCGTCGCCGTTGAGGTCGCCGACGGCCAGGTCGAGGACGCGGCTGTCGTATCTGTCCTTCACCACCTGGCGCTCCCCGCCGGCGGAGCCACCGCGGGTGAAGGGGCCGCCGGTCGCCACGAGGTCGTGCTGGTTCACCACGGTCAGCAGGTCGCTCGCGCCGTCCCCGTCGACGTCGCCCGCCGCGAGCCGGCCCTCGGCGCCCAGCCGGTCGTGGGCCGCACCGGAGGCGAGGGTGGCACCGCCCGACAGTCCGCGGGGACCGCCCCAGACGACCTGCACCCGGCCGGACCCGCTGTTCTCGCCCCCCACGCCCACGACCAGGTCGGTGTACCCGTCCCGGTCGAGGTCGGCGGTGGTGAGCGCGCTGCCGAACCGGTCGCCCGCCTCGGCGGTGCCCGGCATCCCGGCGCTGTTCTGGCTGAACACCCGCTTCGTGGAGGCCTTCGGGCCGCTCGCCGAGCCGTACAGCACGCCGACGAACCCGGCCTTCGCCTTCCCGGCGACGGTCCCGTCGGGGGCGGCCACCGCTAGATCCGCGTAGCCGTCCCCGTTGAAGTCGTCCCGCACCGGGTGCGGCGCCGCACCCGCGGTGGCGGGCAGGACCACGGCCCCGCCGACCGCCAGGACGACGGCGAGCCCCGTGCGCCACCCTCTTCGTTGTCCGCGCATGCCGCGTCCCCCTCCTGTGACGGTCGTACGGATTGCTCCGTACGACTCACAGGAAGGGCGGTTGGTTGTCCTGCGGTAGGCCGGGGCGCCGCCCGGTGTTCGCTCAGAAGGGCTCGAAGTCGTCGAACTCCTGGCTCGCCTCGTCCCGTTCGGCCTGCTTGTCGCGGCGGCGCTGGGCGGCGGGCCGGGGCTCCTCGAAGCGGTGGTCCTCACCCCGTCGGCCGAGCATCTCGGCGCCGGCCATGACGGTCGGCTCCCAGTCGAAGACGACCGCGTTGTCCTCGGGGCCGATCGCGACGCCGTCGCCGGAGCGGGCGCCCGCCTTCATCAACGCCTCTTCCACACCGAGGCGGTTGAGGCGGTCGGCGAGGTAGCCGACGGCCTCGTCGTTGCTGAAGTCGGTCTGGCGCACCCAGCGCTCCGGCTTCTCGCCGCGCACCCGGAAGAGGCCGTCCTCCTCGCGGGTAACGGTGAAGCCGGTGTCGTCCACGGCCTTGGGCCGGATGACGATCCGGGTCGCCTCCTCCTTGGGCTTCGCGGCCCGCGCCCTGCCGACCAGGTCGGCGAGTGCGAAGGACAGCTCCTTCAGCCCCGTGTGGGCGACCGCGGACACCTCGAAGACGCGGTAGCCGCGCGCCTCCAGGTCCGGCCGCACCATCTCGGCGAGGTCCTTGCCGTCCGGTACGTCGATCTTGTTCAGGACGACGATGCGGGGACGGTTGCCGAGGCCGCCGTACTCCCTGAGTTCCGCCTCGATGATGTCGAGGTCGGAGATCGGGTCGCGGTCGGACTCCAGCGTGGCGGTGTCCAGGACGTGCACGAGGACACTGCAGCGCTCGACGTGCCGCAGGAACTCGAGGCCCAGGCCCTTGCCCTGGCTGGCGCCCGGGATCAGGCCCGGTACGTCGGCGATGGTGTAGACGGTCTCGCCGGCGGTCACCACACCGAGGTTGGGGACCAGCGTGGTGAAGGGGTAGTCGGCGATCTTCGGCTTGGCCGCGCTCAGTACCGAGATCAGCGAGGACTTGCCCGCGCTCGGGTAGCCGACCAGCGCCACGTCGGCGACGGTCTTGAGCTCCAGGACGATGTCCTGCAGGTCGCCGGGCACGCCGAGCAGCGCGAAGCCGGGGGCCTTGCGGCGGGCGGAGGCCAGCGCCGCGTTGCCGAGGCCGCCGCGGCCGCCCTGGGCGGCGACGAACGAGGTGCCGTGTCCGACCAGGTCGGCGAGGACGTTGCCCGCCCTGTCGAGGACGACGGTGCCGTCCGGGACCGGCAGGACGAGGTCCTGGCCGTCCTTGCCGGAGCGGTTGCCGCCCTCGCCGGGCTTGCCGTTGGTGGCCTTGCGGTGCGGGGAGTGGTGGTAGTCGAGCAGCGTGGTGACGGACTGGTCGACGGTCAGGATGACGTCGCCGCCCCGCCCGCCGTTTCCGCCGTCGGGACCGCCGAGCGGCTTGAACTTCTCCCGGTGGACGGAGGCACAGCCGTGACCTCCGTTACCCGCGGCGACATGCAGTTCGACGCGGTCCACGAAGGTGGTCATGGTTCAGTGCCTCCAGAAAAACGTACGGAATACCTACGGGTACAACACGCGAAAGGCGGACCCGCTTCCCACCAGGGAAGTGAGGTCCGCCTCGCGAAAAGCTTCCGATCAGGCGACCGGAACGATGTTCACGACCTTGCGGCCACGGTGGGTGCCGAACTGCACCGCACCGGCGTTCAGCGCGAACAGCGTGTCGTCGCCGCCGCGGCCGACGCCCGCACCCGGGTGGAAGTGGGTGCCGCGCTGGCGGACCAGGATCTCGCCCGCGTTGACGACCTGACCGCCGAAGCGCTTGACGCCGAGGCGCTGAGCGTTGGAGTCACGACCGTTACGGGTGGACGATGCGCCCTTCTTGTGTGCCATCTCTCCTCAGTCCCTTACTTCGCAGCCGCGGGGATCTCAGTGACCTTGATCGCCGTGTACTGCTGGCGGTGGCCCTGACGACGGCGGTAGCCGGTCTTGTTCTTGTAGCGAAGGATGTCGATCTTGACGCCCTTGTGGTGGTCCACGACCTCGGCCTGGACCTTGATGCCGGCCAGCACCCACGGGTCGCTGGTGACAGCCTCGCCGTCGACAACGAGCAGGGTCGAGAGCTCGACCGTGTCGCCAACCTTGGCAGTGGAAATCTTGTCAACCTCAACGATGTCGCCGACAGCAACCTTGTGCTGGCGACCACCGCTGCGCACGATGGCGTACACGCGGATCTCACTCTCTCGCTCGGGAACGGCACCCCCGCAGTCCAGCCGCCCGGCAGAGCGAACGGCCTCTCCCGGCCAGAACAGCGACCCGAGAGGAAGAGGTTTACGGGGATGTGGCGTGTCACCAGTGGACACGCCGACGCTCCAGGTTACGGGGCCACGGCCGAACGGGTCAAACCGGGCCCCGTCCCACTTCAAACCTGCGGGTTCAGGAACCGAGGGAGCCGAGGCTCTCCCGGTAGGCCACGCACTCCTCGTAGGAGGGCAGCAGCCCCTGCTCACGGGCCTCGGCCAGGGTGGGCGCCTGCTCGTCCTTGGGGGACAGCAGCGGGGCGATCCCCTCGGGCCACTCGATGCCGATCTCCGGGTCGAGCGGGTGGATGCCGTGCTCGCGCTGGGGTGCGTACCCCTCGGAGCACAGGTAGACCACGGTGGCGTCGTCGGTGAGTGCCATGAACCCGTGGCCGAGTCCCTCGGAGAGGTAGACGGCGTGGTGGTCCCGGTCGTCCAGGCGGACGATCTCCCACTGGCCGAAGGTCGGCGAGCCGGTGCGGATGTCCACGATCACGTCGAGGACCGCGCCGCGCACGCACTTGACGTACTTGGCCTGCCCGGGCGGCACGTCGGCGAAGTGGATGCCGCGCAGGGTGCCCCGGCTGGAGACCGACATGTTGGCCTGGGCCAGGCCGAGCGGATGGCCCGCGGCCTCCGCGAAGACCGGGGCCTTGAACCACTCGTGGAAGCTGCCCCGGCCGTCGGGGAAGACCTTCGGCTCGAACACCCAGGCACCGGAGATGGAAAGAGGTCGCATCGCGGGTCTCAGCCCTTCTTCTGGTTGGTCAGGGCGCGCTTGATGCGCCCGGCGGCACGGCGCCACAGCGGGCGCGGCGCGGCCGCCTTCTTCTTCGGGGCGGCAGCGGCCTGCTTCGTGGCCGACGGGGTGTGCCGGTCGATCACCGTGGCGGTGCCGTCGGCGGCGACCACCACGTCCACCGGGAGCCGGGTCCACTTGCGCTCACCGCGGGCCGCGGAGGGCACGCCGATCCGGACCGCCCAGCGCATGCCGGTGAGCTTCTCCAGCGGCAGTTCGGCGGTGACCGTACGGCCGTCCAGGGTGGCGTCGGCCGGGTACTTGCCGACGTTCTTGCGCTCGAAGCGGAGCTGGACCGGGTCCCCGCCACTCGCGGCGACGTGCAGCGGCAGGGGCAGCCGTACGACGGCACCCTCGACCGTGGCGTCGGCGGGCGGCATGACCGTGACCGCCTCGCCCTCCAGCTTGTTCGTGTGCTGGTCGACGTCGAGCGAGAGGTTGCCCGGTCCGTCGGTCCAGTACGGCAGGACGAGCCGCTGGGACTCGCCCGTGAGGGCGGCCAGGCGACCGGCCTCGACGTCCTCGCCGCGCACCGCGCCGAGCCGGGTCTCCTTGCTCCAGCCGCAGGACTTGATCCTGAGGTGCAGGTCCCAGATGCCCTTGTCGAGCGGGGCACCGGAGGCCGCGGTCTCGGGGTCGAGCTCGGCGCGGGCGGAGATCCGCTGCCGGAAGGCACCGTCCCTGGCCGGAACCTCGTGCAGTTCGCTCTTGACGGGGAGGTAGAACTGCCGGGCGTCCTCGCGGTGCCGGACCACGAGGTCGACGTCGCTCTTGGCCAGCGGGGCGTCCAGCGCGATGCCCTGGTCGTCGAGCGCCTTGAGGGCCTCGTCGGACAGCGGCAGGCCGAGCAGCCGTCGCTCGCCCTCCTGACGGAAGGTCATCGGCTCGTCGCCGATGTGCAGTTCGGAGTCGAAGCCGACGCTCAGGGTGCCGTCCCGCCACTCCAGCGAGGTGAGTTCGCCGGTCGGCCTGATCTCGGCCTCCCACTCGGCGAGGGTGCGGATGTCCTGGTAGCGGTCGGCGAAGACCAGCCCGGCGACGACCTTCTGGGTGAGGCCGAGACGGGCCACGACACCGGGTCCGAAGCGCTCGGTGACCACCTTGTGGATCTCGGTGTAGAGCTCCTCGGCGTAGTCCTCGGGCAGCTTGAGGAGGCGCTTGCCGCGCAGCCGCTCGACCATCTCGTTGCGCAGCCAGCGGCTGAACAGCTTGTCGCGCAGCGCGCCTGGCTCGGTCAGCGACTCGACGACGTCGAGGGCCTCGCGCAGGTTGCCGAAGTAGCCGACCGGGTCGAAGCGCTGGAATCCGGCGTTCGAGCCGTCGTCACGGGTGATGTGGTAGTAGCACAGGTAGTCGCCGAGGACGGAGACGTTCTTCGCGCGCAGGTAGGTCTCCACGACGAAGACGTGGTCCTCGAGCCGGCGGCGACCCTCCTTGAAGCGGATCCCGTGCTCGTTGAGGAACTCCCGGCGGAACATCTTGTGCGGGGTGAGGCTGTCGATCAGCGGCGCGTTCGACACGCTGGCACGCGGCCGGTTGACCCGGAACAGCTCCTGCGGGACCGGCCGTCCGATGCCCGCCATCTTTCCTACGACGACGTCGGCCTCGTTGGCCTTGCCGTAGTCGTACATCCGCTCCAGGGCCTCGTCGCCGAGCCAGTCGTCGTGGTCGACGAACATGACGTACTCGCCCCGGGCGGCGTCGATGCCGGTGTTGCGGGGCCTGCCCGACCAGCCGGAGGACTCCTGGTGGATGACGTGGAAGTGCGGGTGCTCGGCGGCGAGCTGGTCCAGGCGGGCCGGGGTCTCGTCGGTGGAGCCGTCGTTGACGAAGAAGACCTCGAACTCGTCCGGGGTCAGGCTCTGCCGGAGCAGGCCCGTGATGCAGTCCTCGACGTATTTGCCGGGGTTGTAGACCGCGATGACGACGCTGACCTTGACCGTCACGCCGTGTTCTCCTTCAGATGGACCCGGTGGATCTCCGGGAAGGCCTCGGTGAGAGCCGTGCGCCAGTCGCGCAGCGGCTCGATGCCGGCCTCGGCGAACCGGCCGTGACCGAGGACGCTGTAGGCGGGGCGGGGAGCGGGCCGCACGAAGGCCTCGCTGGTGGTGGGGCGGACCCGGTCCGGATCGGTGCCGAGCAGGCGGAAGATCTCCTGGGTGAAGCCGTGCCAGGTGGTCTCGCCGGAGTTGGTGCCGTGGTAGACACCGGCCGGGGCGGTACCGGCCAGGGCGCCGAGGCCCAAGTCGACCAGCAGACCCGCGAGATCGGCGCTCCAGGTGGGCTGGCCGCGCTGGTCGTCGACGACGTCGAGGGTGTCCTTGACGCCCTCCAGCTTGATCATCGTGCGGACGAAATTGGGGCCGCCGCTGCCGTAGAGCCAGGCGGTGCGCACGACGTAGCCGCGCTCGGTCGCCAGGACCGCCTTCTCCCCGGCCAGCTTGGTGCGGCCGTAGGCGCTGCGGGGCGCGGTGGGGGCGTCCTCGGCGTACGGCTCGGTGGCGTCCCCGGCGAAGACGTAGTCCGTGGAGACGTGCAGCAGGACGGCGCCGGTGCGGGCGCAGGCCTCGGCGAGGTGACGGGGCCCGTCGCCGTTGATGGCGAGCGCCTCGTCCTCACGGGTCTCGGCGTCATCGACGGCGGTCCAGGCGGCGCAGTTGACGACCACGGCGGGCCGGTGCTCTTCGAGTGCCGCGCTCACGGCGTCGGCGTCGGTGAGGTCCAGCGCCTTGCGGTCGAGGGCGACGAACCGCTCCCCCGACCGGTCCAGCTGGGCCAGGACGTCCTGGCCCAGCATGCCGCCCGCGCCCGTGACCAGCCAGGTGCGGTTGTCGGTCACAGCGCGGCCCGCTCCTTCAGCGGCTCCCACCAGGCACGGTTGTCGCGGTACCACTGCACGGTCTCCGCGAGGCCCTGCTCGAAGCTCTTGCGGGGCTCGTAGCCGAGCTCCTCGCGGATCTTCGTGCAGTCGACGGAGTAACGGCGGTCGTGGCCCTTGCGGTCCTCGACGTACTCGACGCTGGTCTCCCAGTCGGCGCCGCACGCCTTGAGCAGCAGCCCGGTGAGCTCCTTGTTGGAGAGCTCGGTGCCGCCGCCGATGTTGTAGACCTCGCCGGCGCGGCCCTTGGTGCGCACCAGCTCGATGCCCTGGACGTGGTCGTCGATGTGCAGCCAGTCGCGGACGTTGCCGCCGTCGCCGTACAGCGGGACCTTCTTGCCGTCGAGAAGGTTGGTCACGAAGAGCGGGATGACCTTCTCGGGGAAGTGGTGGTGCCCGTAGTTGTTGGAGCAACGGGTCACGCGCACGTCCAGGCCGTGGGTGCGGTGGTACGACAGCGCGATCAGGTCGCTGGACGCCTTCGCCGAGGAGTACGGCGAGTTGGGCTCCAGCGGGTGCGTCTCGGGCCAGGAACCCTCGTCGATCGAGCCGTAGACCTCGTCGGTGGAGATGTGCACGAAGGTCTTGATGCCGGCGCGGTGGGCCGCGTCGATGAGGGTGTGGGTGCCGACCACGTTGGTGCGCACGAACTCGGCGCCGCCGTCGATGGAACGGTCGACGTGCGACTCGGCGGCGAAGTGCACCACCTGGTCGTGCTCGGCCATCAGCTTGCCGACCAGCTCGGGGTCGCAGATGTCGCCCTGCACGAAGGCGAAGCCCGGGTGCTCGCGCACCTCGTCGAGGTTGGCCGGGTTGCCCGCGTAGGTCAGCTTGTCGAGGACGGTGATCGAGACGTCACCGGGGCCCTCGGGGCCGAGCACGGTACGGACGTAGTGCGAGCCGATGAAACCGGCCCCGCCGGTCACCAGAATCCGAGTGGTCATGAAGAGATCTGCACCTTGCTGTGATCACCGAGCACGAGCCGGTGTGCCTTGGGGTTACGGGGCGCGGGCGTGACCTCCACGTCACGTCCGATGAGCGAGGCCTCCACACGGCGCACGCCGGTCACGGACGAGCCACGCAGCACGATGGAGTACTCGATTTCGCTGTCCTCGATCCGGCAGTCCTCGGAGACGGACGTGAACGGGCCGATGTAGGCGTCGTTGACGACCGTGCCGGCGCCGATGATGGCAGGGCCGACGATCCGGCTGCCACGGACGCTGGCGCCCGCCTCGACGCGGACCCGGCCGATGATCTCGCTGGTCTCGTCGACCGTGCCCTCGTTCACCGGCTCGACGGTCTCCAGGACGGACCGGTTGACCTCCAGCATGTCGGTGACGTTGCCGGTGTCCTTCCAGTAGCCGGAGATGGTCGTGGAGCGGACGTCGCGCTTCTGGTCGATCAGCCACTGGATGGCATGGGTGATCTCCAGCTCGCCGCGCCAGGAGGGCTCGATGGAGCGGACGGCCTCGTGTATGGCCGGGGTGAAGAGGTAGACGCCGACGAGGGCGAGGTCGCTCTTGGGCTGCTTCGGCTTCTCCTCCAGGCCCACCACGCGGCCGTTGCCGTCGAGTTCGGCGACTCCGAAGGAGGTGGGATTGGGGACGCGGGTCAGCAGGATCTGCGCCTCGGGCCGCTCGGCGCGGAACTCGTCCACCAGACCGGTGATGCCACCGACGATGAAGTTGTCGCCGAGGTACATGACGAAGTCCTCGTCACCGAGGAACTCCTGCGCGATGAGGACGGCGTGGGCGAGGCCCAGCGGCGCTTCCTGCGGAATGTAGGTGACCTTGATCCCGAACTGGGAGCCGTCACCGACCGCCTCGCGGATCTCGTCCGCGGTGTCGCCGACGACGATGCCGACCTCGCTGATTCCGGCCTCGGCGATCGCCTCCAGGCCGTAGAACAGCACCGGCTTGTTGGCGACCGGCACCAACTGTTTGGCGGAGGTGTGGGTGATCGGGCGGAGGCGGGTGCCCGCTCCCCCGGAGAGCACGAGAGCCTTCACGAAAATCCCTATTTGTCTAAATTAAGTGTCAATCTCGGCTCACATCATAACCCTGAGGCCAGGCCGGGGATTCACCGGCCATTCACACGATTGATCACCGGTTGACAACTTTCCGTCGGACGCAATAGCCACAGAATCACGAAATCCGCCCCCGGCGAACCGGGAGCGGATTTCGATCTTCAGACGGCCGAAACTATTCGGTGACCGTCCGTCAGGCCTCGTCGGCCGTCAGGACTCGTCCGCCGTCAGGACTCCTCCGCCGGGGTCGACACGGACCGCGGCGACTGCTGCTCGGCCGCCACCGTCTTCTTCGACGTCGCCTTCTTCGCGGTCGTCTTCTTGGCGGCGGTCTTCTTCGCGACCGTCTTCTTGGCAACGGCCTTCTTGGTCGCGGCCTTCTTCGCCGTGGCCTTCTTCGCCGTCTTGCGGGCCGTCTTCTTGGCCGGAACCGCCTCCTCGGCGGGCTCCTCGACGTCCACGTCCACGTCGACCGGCGCCTCGGCCGAAGGCACGACCACGACGGCCGCCTCCTCGGACGCGGTGGGAGCGGTCGCCTTGCGGACGGCACGGCGGCGCGGACGGGCCGGGGCGGCGCTCTCGGCGACCGCCTCGGGCTCCGGCTGCACGGCCACCGGGGCCTCCTCGACCACCGGCGCCGTTTCGGCGACCGTCACCACGGCTGCCTCGGCACCCGTCGGGGAACCGGCCGGCGCCGACGCCCTGCGGGTGGCCCGGCGACGCGTACGGCCCTTGGGGGCGGCCTCGTCGGCGGCGGGCTCACTCACGGGAGCGGCCTCGACGACCGGATCCTCCGCCGCGACCGGCTCGGCCTGCACCTCGGCGGCCGGCTCCGGCTGCACGGGACGCTCGGCCTCGGCCTCGGCCGGCACGTCCTGAGCGGTCGGCACCTCGACGTCCTCGAAGACCGGGCTCTCCTGGTCGGCCGGCGCCTCGGCACCGCCCGACCGCCTCGACCCGGCACCCCGCGGGGCACCGGCAGGAGCGGACGCCCGGCGGCCGGCCCTGCGACGGCCACGCCCACGCGTGGCCGCGGCCTCCGCCTCGGCGACGCTGCTGTACAGCTCCTCGTCGGGCGCGAACTCGGCCGGGATGAGCACGATCGGCTCGGCCACCTCGGCGGCGAGCTCCGCCTCGGTCTCGACCTCGAGGTCCTCCTCGGGCGCCTCCAGGACGGCCCCGGCCTCGTGCGTGTGCTCCTGGCCGTCGCCGCCACGCCCGCGCTTCTTGCGCTTGCCGCCGCCACCGGCGGAGGTCGGCGTCTCCATGTGCACGATGACACCGCGGCCGTTGCAGTGGACGCAGGTCTCGGAGAAGGACTCCAGCAGGCCCTGACCGACCCGCTTGCGGGTCATCTGGACCAGGCCCAGCGAAGTGACCTCGGCGACCTGGTGCTTGGTCCGGTCCCGGCCCAGGCACTCCAGCAGACGCCGCAGCACCAGGTCCCGGTTCTGCTCCAGCACCATGTCGATGAAGTCGATCACGATGATGCCGCCGAGGTCGCGCAGCCTGAGCTGACGCACGATCTCCTCGGCCGCCTCCAGGTTGTTCCTGGTGACCGTCTCCTCCAGGTTGCCGCCCTGGCCGGTGAACTTGCCGGTGTTGACGTCGACGACGACCATCGCCTCGGTCCGGTCGATCACCAGCGAACCGCCGCTGGGCAGCCAGACCTTGCGGTCAAGGGCCTTGGCGAGCTGCTCGTCGATCCGGTACGTGGCGAAGACGTCGACCTCGGAGGTCCACTTCGACAGCCGGTCGACCAGGTCGGGCGCGACGTGCGAGACGTATCCGTGGATGGTCTCCCAGCCCTCGTCACCGCTGACGATGACCTTGGAGAAGTCCTCGTTGAAGATGTCGCGGACGACCCGGACGGTCATGTCCGGCTCGCCGTAGAGCAGCGTCGGCGCGTTGCCGCTCTTCGCCTTCCGCTGGATGTCCTCCCACTGCCCCTGGAGCCTCTCGACGTCGCGGCGCAGCTCGTCCTCGCTCGCGCCCTCGGCGGCGGTGCGCACGATGACGCCCGCGTCCTCGGGGACGATCTTCTTGAGGATGGTCTTCAGACGCGCGCGCTCGGTGTCTGGCAGCTTGCGGCTGATGCCGGTCATGGAGCCCTCGGGGACGTACACGAGGTAGCGGCCCGGGAGGGAGACCTGGCTGGTCAGACGCGCGCCCTTGTGCCCGATCGGGTCCTTCGTCACCTGGACGAGCACCGGCTGGCCGGACTTGAGCGCGGACTCGATGCGGCGCGGCCCGTTGGCCATGCCCAGCGCCTCGAAGTTGACCTCACCGGCGTAGAGCACCGCGTTGCGGCCCTTGCCGATGTCGATGAAGGCGGCCTCCATCGACGGCAGCACGTTCTGGACCTTGCCCAGGTAGACGTTGCCGACGTACGAGGTGGCCTGCTCCTTGTTGACGTAGTGCTCGACGAGCACACCGTCCTCGAGGACGCCGATCTGGGTGCGCTCACCGCTCTGCCGGACGACCATCACGCGCTCGACGGCCTCGCGGCGAGCGAGGAACTCGGCCTCGGTGATGATCGGGACGCGACGGCGCCCTTGCTCACGGCCCTCGCGGCGGCGCTGCTTCTTGGCCTCCAGACGGGTCGAGCCCTTGATGGACTGCACCTCGTCGGACGGCTCGGCCTTGGCGCGCGGCTCGCGCACCTTGACGACGGTCCGCTCGGGGTCGTTGTCAGCGGGCTCGATGTCGACGGAGGAGTCACCGGCCCGACGCCTGCGGCGACGGCGGCGACGGCTGGAGCTGGAGCCGCCGGACTCGTCCGAACGGGCGTCCTCGTCGTCCTCGTCGTCCTGCTCGGCGTCGTCGTCCTCCGGCGCGGACTGCACGGCCTGCGTGGACCGCCCGGACCGTCCGGTCTGCTCGGCGTCCTGTTCGTCCAAGTCCTCCGGGTCCTCGTCACCGGACGCCTCGGCGGACTCCCCGCGGCGACGGCGACGGCCACCGCGGCGGCGGCGCCTGCGCGACCCGCTCTCCTCGGCCTCGTCCTCCTCGACGGAGTCCTCGCCGGCGTCGTCCGCCTCTTCGTCGTCCACGACGGTCTCGACAACGGTCTCGGCGGCGGTCTCGGCGACCGTCTCCTGCGCCTCGGGCTCGTCACCAGCACCCCGGCGCCGGCGGCGGCGCCGCGACCCGGTCTGCTCCTCGGTGATCTCCTCGACCGGCTCGACGGACTCGGCCGGCTCGCTCTGCGCGACCTCCGCCTCGGCGGCGGCCTCGGCAGCGGCCCGCTGCGGGGTCTGGAACTGCGGCTCGGTGAAGACCGGCGCCTGGAACACGGCGACCGCGGGCCGGGCCGGCCGACGCGGCGAACCGTCCTCGCCCTCGGCACCGGCAGCGGCGGCGCGCCGCGGGGGCTCGGAGAACCCGGTGGCGGCCTGCCGGACGGACCGCCGACGGCCACGGCGCGGGGCGGCCTCCTCGGCGGCGGGAGCGGAAGCGGGGGCCTCGACGGCGGGCTCCTGCACGGCGCGGGCCTCGGCAGCCGGCTCGGACGGCGCGGCCTCGACGGCCTCGCCCTCCGGGGCACCGGCGGGCGCGGAGACGCGACGCGTGGCGCGGCGGCGGGTACGACGCGGACCCGCGTCCTCGGCATCGGCGCTCTCGGCGGGCACTTCGGCGGCCACCGGCTCGACGGTCTCGGTGACCTCGGCGGCGGCAGGTGCCGCCTCCACGGTCGCGGCGGCCTCAGGGGCACCGGCGGGGGCGGCGGCACGCCGCGAGGCACGGCGACGCGTACGCCCGGCGGGCGCCTCGTCGGCGGTCTCGGCGACAGCAGGCGTCTCGGCGCTCACCGCGGCCTCGGTCTCACCGGCCGCGGAGGCACCGGCGGGCGCGGACACCCGACGGGTCGCGCGCCGACGGGCACGCCCGGCGGGCGGAGCCGCGTCCTCGGCCTCGGTCTCTGCCTCGACGGCGGGCGCCTCGGCGGCGACCACCGGCACCACCGTCTCGGCGGCCTCGGGCGCCGCAGTCGCCCCAGCAGGGGCGGACGCCCGGCGGGTCGCACGGCGACGCGGACGCGCGGCGGGCGCGGCGGCCTCGCCGGGCTCCTGCGCCTCGGCGCTCTCGGTGTTCGCAGTGTTCTCGACGGTCTCGTCGAGCTTCTCCTCCTCGTCCGTGACGAGGTCCTCCGCCTCAGCGACCGGTACGGCCGGAGCGACGACCTCCTCGCCGCCCGGAGCGGCGGCGGCCGGCGGTCCCGCCGGCCTGGACGCGGCACGGCGCCGGCGACGCGGCGGCAGCGTGTCGCTGGGAGTGTTCTGTTCGGAACCCTCGAGGGGTTCGGTCGGCTCGAGCATGCGGGGTGTCTCCCGTCAGGCTCCCGGGCGCCGCACCTGGTCCGGCGAGGATGCCGGTGACGTCCGCGGCTCGCGCGTTGCGCGGTGCCGCCGTCCGGGGCGCGGGCGCCGCACGGGAGCTCTCTGTGTCCTGTCTCGCCGGTTCCGTACGCCCTTGTTGGGTACGGCCTGGCGAAAGTCTTGTGGTCGGTGCGCTGCCCGACCCAGGTGGCTCCCGAGTACGAGGGCTGCGCTACGACGCCCGTCCTTCGCGGGACCTTCCCTACGCCGGCGCCTTCGCGGCGGCAGTCGCTTCGGCCGTTGAGTGGGCCTCGACTGCCTCGCGGTCGGGCGCGAGCGGGTCGGTCACCGTGCCGGTCTCTTCATCGAGCAGCCCCTGCGCCAGCCTGGTCACCGCTGCGGCGACCGGCGGCGCCAGGTCGGCCACGGCGCGGAGACCGGACAGGACGTCGTCGGGTCGAACGGCAGGCGTCACGTGCCGAACAACCAGCCGCAGTATCGCACAGGGCTGGTCGGTCGGCCTATCAGCAGATTCACTGTGCGTTTCAAGTCGCACGACCGCGGGGCGGGCGTCGAAGGTCCGAAGGCCGTTCTTGGTGGTGCGCTGGACCTCGACCGCCTCGGCGGCGTTGAACGCGGCGACCGCGCGCCCGGCCTCCGCCGGGTCCACGCCGTCCAGCCTGAGCTCCCACACGGAAGCGGTGAGCCGGTCGGCGAGTCCCGAGGTCCGGGCCTCGACCGCGTCGACGATGTCGAGCCCGGCGGGCAGCGACTCGTCGAGGAGGAGCCGGAGCTTCTCCGGGTCGCGCGCCTGCGTGAGCGCGATCTCCAGGTACTCCGCCTCACTGCCCGTGCCGGTGGGTGCGGCATTGGCGTACGACACCTTCGGATGCGGCGTGAACCCCGCCGAGTACGCCATGGGCACCTCGGCACGGCGCAGCGCACGCTCGAAGGCGCGCTGGAAGTCACGGTGGCTGGTGAACCGGAGGCGGCCGCGCTTGGTGTAGCGCAGTCGGATGCGCTGCACCGCCGGTGCGGGCGGCGGGCCTTCGGGCTGTCGCTTGCCCAGTGTCGCTCAGTCCTTCGTGAGTGCGGTCGTACTGCTACCTAGAGTACGTGTGTCGGCGCCCGTCGGTTCCCGGGGGGACACCACCTGCGGTTGCCCCCGTTCCCCGAACAGCATGCGCCGGATGTCGGCCCGGGTCTGCCGTACGGACTCCCGGGCGGAGGCGAGCGTGGCCCGGGTGATCCGGCCCACACTGCGCGCGGCCTCGGCGACGGGGCGCAGTACGGCGTCCCGGATCACGTGCCCGACGGGGGTCAGGACCTCTCGGTACACCCAGCGCACCGGCTCGACGAAGATCCACCGGAAGAGGGCCGCGAGGAACCGGCCGACGGCGAGGGAGACGTGCCCGGCGATCCGCCAGGCGTGCCCGAGCGCGTCCCGGACTTCCCGGCCGACGACGACGAGAACCCTTCCCAGGGGCGCGAGGACCCAGCGCCACAGGGCGACCGCGGGCAGCACGAGCAGGATGCGGGCGATCCAGTACAGGGCGAGACCGATGCCGCTGAGGACGGCGCTCACCAGCCATGCGAGCCCTCTGGCACACCAGGCGATCGCACGCCCGACCGGCGTGAAGATCCAGACCAGCAGGGTGCCGGCGCCCTTGAGGAGCCATACGATCCCGTGCCCGACCGGAGTGAACACTCGGGCGTACACCCACGCCAGCGCGGCCAGGATCCCGTGCCCGACCGGGGTGAACGTGCGCGCGTACACCCACGCCAGGCCGGCCCCGATCCCCCGTACGACCCACGCGACGCCGCGCCCGGCCAGTGTGAGAAGCCGGACAAGCCCGGCGCCCAAGCCCTTGAGAAGCCACACCGTGCCCTGCCCGACCGGAGTGAGCACGCGCGCGTACACCCACCCCAGCCCTGCCCCGATGCCCCGCACGACCCACGCGACGCCGCGCCCGACCGGTGTCAGCACAGACCGGTACAGCCACACCAGGGGGATGACGAGGAGCACCTTGCCGAGCCATCCGACCGCTTTGGCGAGGGGCACGACGACGTATCGCCACAGGGCCACGCAGGGCCACACGACCAGGGCCCGCCACAACGGCCGCAGCACGCTGTCCCGCAGGAACCGCCCCACGACGACGAGCGCGTCCCACACGATCCGCACGGGCACGACCAGCACGAGCACGACGATGCGTACGGGGATGCGAATCGCGACAGTGAGACACCCCTCGGGCGGGGGCGGGGGCGCCTGTGGCGCGGGCTGCTTCTCCAGGTCCATAACGACGTAGACGCCTCAGTTCCCCGTCCGGATGCAGTACCGCGGCTCTGTGCCGGGCCGGTTCTGGATTCTCCACCATGCCGTCATGACGGGTCCGCTCGGGGACCTCGGTGAGAGCCCGTGCACTATGTCCCCATGATTACGCTCACGAAGGAAGACGGACCCGCCGACCTGGACGGCGTGACCCACCTGTCCATAGGGGCCTCCTGGGACCCCACCGCGGGCGCCAGCGGCGGGGTGATCGGAAAGCTCCGCCGCAAGACCGGCACCGATCTCGACCTGATCGCCATCGCCATGCACGACGGCGACCCGGTACGCCTGGCGGGCCTCGACTCGCTCGACCCCATCGGCAACGGCTCCCTGCTCCACAGCGGCGACAACCAGACCGGCCACGGGGACGGTGACGACGAGACGGTCACCGTCGAGTTCGCGAAGCTCCCGCCGCACATCACGTCGATCGTCTTCGTCGCCGCCGCCTACAAGAAGGGCAGCGCATTCCAGAAGGCCCGCAACATCAGCTTCAAGGTCTACGACGCCACCGGCGGCAGCTCCCAGCAGGTCGCCGACATCTGGCCCAGCATGCTCACCACGGACAACGGCTGCGCGGTCGCCAAGGCGGTCCGGGTCGGCACCACCTGGAAGCTCGAAGTCATCAACACCACCGGCAAGATCAAGCAGGGCGACGAACTGGCCCTGATGCGCTTCGCCGCGAGCAAGTAGCCGACGCCGGCACGAAGATCCGGGGGAGAGGGCCGGGGGCCACAGCAAGAGCGGCCCTCCCCCTCGCCCCCCGTTCCCCCTCTCCCGACCGATGAGTTCCGAAGCCCGACGGAGTCTGCCTCTGCAGAAGCGAACGTCGCGTACGCACTCTGTGAGGGAACCCATGACCGCACCAGCACTGCCTCCCGTCGTCGACGCCGAGACGTGGGAGCACCGGCTCGGGGAACTGCGAGCCCGGGAGAAGGCCGCCACGCGGGAACTCGACGCCATCGCGGCCGAGCGCCGCCGCCTGCCGATGGTGGAGATGCCCGACTACACACTGCGGGGCGAGGGCGGCCCCGTACGGCTGGCGGACGTCTTCGAGGGCAAGCGGCAACTGATCGTCTACCACCACATGTGGTTCGCGGGCCAGGAGTGGCAGTGCCCGGGCTGCACCGGCTTCACCTCGCAGTACACCCGCCTGGAGTTCCTGGACAACTACGACGCCCGGTTCGTCGTCGTCACCCAGGGCCCGATCGGGGAAGCCCTCGCCTACAAGGAGCGGGTCGGCAACAGGATGCCGTGGTACTCGACCGCGGACAGCCCCTTCGGGACCGACGTCGGCGCCCCGCCCGACGGGGGATTCGCGGTCAACGTCTTCCTGCGGGACGGCGACACCGTCTACCGCACCTGGCACACCAACGGCCGCGGCACCGAGCAACTGGGCCACACCTTCGCCCTGATCGACCTCCTCCCCTACGGCCGCCAGGAGCAATGGCAGGACTCCCCGGAGGGCTGGCCCCAGTCCCCCACCTACAGCCGCTGGGCCACATCGAAGGACATCGCAGCGCTCTACGGCCCGGACTCCCCCCACTGAGGCCCTCAGGACAGCAGAGGCCCCCTCCCGCGCGGGGAGGAGGCCTCGTCGTCACTCACCTCAGTGCGAATGCCCACTCGCGGCAGGGGCCCCCGCGTTCTTGACCGTCAACGGCAACAGCTTCTTCCCCGTCGGTCCGATCTGGATGTGGGTGTCGAGCTGCGGGCACACCCCGCAGTCGAAGCAAGGTGTCCACCGGCAGTCCTCGACCTCTGTCTCGTCGAGGGCGTCCTGCCAGTCCTCCCAGAGCCAGTCCTTGTCGAGGCCGGAGTCGAGGTGGTCCCAGGGGAGGACTTCCTCGTACGTCTTCTCGCGGGTCGTGTACCAGTCGACGTCCACGCCGAACGCGGGCAGCGTCTTGTCGGCGCAGGCCATCCAGCGGTCGTAGGAGAAGTGCTCGCGCCAGCCGTCGAAGCGGCCGCCGTCCTCGTAGACGGCGCGGATCACGGCGCCGATGCGGCGGTCACCGCGAGACAGCAGGCCCTCGACGATGCCCGGCTTGCCGTCGTGGTAGCGGAAGCCGATCGAGCGGCCGTACTTCTTGTCGCCGCGGATCTTGTCGCGGAGCTTCTGCAGGCGGGCGTCCGTCTCCTGGGCGGAGAGCTGCGGGGCCCACTGGAAGGGGGTGTGGGGCTTGGGGACGAAGCCGCCGATCGAGACCGTGCAGCGGATGTCGTTCTGGCCGGAGACCTTGCGGCCCTCGGCGATCACCTTCGTCGCCATGTCCGCGATCTGCAGGACGTCCTCGTCGGTCTCCGTCGGCAGGCCGCACATGAAGTACAGCTTCACCTGGCGCCAGCCGTTGCCGTACGCCGTCGAGACCGTACGGATGAGGTCTTCCTCGGACACCATCTTGTTGATGACCTTGCGCATGCGCTCCGAGCCGCCCTCGGGGGCGAAGGTCAGGCCCGAGCGGCGGCCGTTGCGGGTCAGTTCGTTGGCCAGGTCGACGTTGAAGGCGTCCACGCGGGTGGACGGGAGGGACAGACCGATCTTGTCCTCCTCGTACCGGTCCGCCAGGCCCTTCGCGATGTCGCCGATCTCCGAGTGGTCCGCGGACGACAGGGACAGGAGGCCCACCTCCTCGAAGCCCGTCGCCTTCAGGCCCTTCTCCACCATGTCGCCGATGCCCGTGATGGAGCGCTCGCGGACCGGGCGGGTGATCATGCCCGCCTGGCAGAAGCGGCAGCCGCGGGTGCAGCCGCGGAAGATCTCCACGGACATGCGTTCGTGGACCGTCTCCGCGAGGGGGACGAGGGGCTGCTTGGGGTACGGCCACTCGTCCAGGTCCATGACCGTGTGCTTGGACACGCGCCACGGAACGCCCGACCTGTTGGGGACCACGCGCGCGATACGGCCGTCGGGGAGGTACTCGACGTCGTAGAAGGCCGGGATGTACACCGAGCCCGTCTTGGCGAGGCGGAAGAGGACCTCCTCGCGGCCGCCCGGCCGGCCCTCCGCCTTCCACTCGCGGATGATCTGCGTCATGTCGAGCACGGCCTGCTCGCCGTCGCCGATGATCGCCGCGTCGATGAAGTCCGCGATCGGCTCGGGGTTGAAGGCCGCGTGGCCGCCGGCCAGCACGATCGGGTCGTCGAGGCCGCGGTCCCTGGACTCCAGCGGGATGCCCGCCAGGTCCAGCGCCGTCAGCATGTTGGTGTAGCCCAGCTCGGTGGAGAAGGACAGGCCGAACACGTCGAAGGCGCCCACGGGCCGGTGGCTGTCCACCGTGAACTGCGGGACCCGGTGCTCGCGCATCAGCGCCTCCAGGTCCGGCCACACGCTGTAGGTGCGCTCGGCGAGGACGCCCTCCTGCTCGTTCAGGACCTCGTAGAGGATCATGACGCCCTGGTTGGGCAGCCCCACCTCGTACGCGTCCGGGTACATCAGTGCCCAGCGGACATCGCAGGACTCCCACGGCTTGACGGTGGAGTTGAGCTCACCGCCGACGTACTGGATCGGCTTCTGCACATGCGGGAGCAGAGCTTCGAGCTGCGGGAACACCGACACTGCGGTTTCGGCTGACATCTCGCACTTCCATGGACGGACAGGGGTGACCATCTAGCCTAACGCGGCCGCGGCCACCCCCCGTACGCCCGAAAGGTCACAGGGCGTCCGCCGCCCCCTTGATCCCGTCCCAGAACCCGGGCAGCTCCGTCTCCACCGCCGCCGCCCGCCGCTCCTCGCGCCCGTACAGCAGCCCGTACGTGAAGGCGCTCTCTCCGGCCGCGTGGGCGACCGCGGACAGCTCGCGCAGGGTCTGCCGGGCCATCACGCTGTCCTGGTGCTCGCCCAGCAGGTTCTGGAGCGCCTTCATGGACTTGACCATGGTCTTGGCCGGCTTGCCGAGGGCCGGGCCGGCCGCCTCGGCCGCGTAGCGGGTGCGCTTGGTCTTCTTGCGGGCCTCGTGGATCGCGAGGTCCCGGTCGGTGCCGGGCTCCAGTTCCAGCGCCTGTCCTACGAGCCCGGAGACCTTGCGGAACTCCTTCCGCACGACCTCGGCGATCACCTTGTGAGGCTTCTTCCCGGCCGCCTTGCGCAGTGGCGGGTCCGCGATCAGCGCGTCGAGGCTGTCCAGCAGGGCGAGATGGCGCCGGGAGTCCAGCACCCCGACCAGCCGCGGGCTCACCCCGCCCCGCTTGCCCGCGGACCAGGCGCTCAGGCGTTCGGCGACGGGCCCCGAGACCAGCGTCGCGGGCACCTCGTCGAGGGACGCCGACAGGCGCTCGGCGAGTACCTCGCGGTCCCGGTCCACGCCCAGTTCGCCGGCGAGCCACTTCAGCTCGTCGCCGATCGGGTCGGTGACGGTCCGGTCGAGGACCTTGCCGTACGACGTGAGGGTGCTGCGCAGTCGGCGGGTGGCGACGCGCAGGCCGTGCACGGAGTCCTCGACGCCCTGGCGGACGGCCGGGTCGAGCCCGACGATCACGTCCCGCTGGGCACGGACGTACGCGAGGACATGGTCGCCGGCGGTCACCGGGTCCGCGGTGACGGGGCTTTTCTTCGCGGGCGCGGTCTCCGCGAGGGCCCGGGCCAGCTTCGAGGAGGACCCGGAGGGCCGTACGCCCGCCTTGCGCAGGCGCTTGTCGACCTTGTCGAGGAAGACGGGGTCGCCGCCGTCGGCGAGTTCCACCTCGATCTCGGTCCACTGGGCAGTCCCGACGCCGCCGCTGAGCCGCTCGGCGTGCACGGCGTCGACGCTGACCTCGGCGAGCAGTTCGCCGTCCGCGTCGAGGAGGTGGCGCACATCGCGCTCGGAGCGCAGCCGCACCACGGGCAGCAGTTCCACGTCCCGGACGCGGGAGCGGACCAGGGCGGCGAGTTCGTCGGGGAGGGTGTCGGAGAGCGGGGCCCGGATCTCGTCGCGCACGCCCGGGGAGACGGGGAACTTCAGGTGCCAGCCCGCGTCCGATCCACCCGTGCGGCGGCGCAGGGTGATCGAGGACGCCATGAGACGTTCGTCGGGTGTGTCGTAGTAGGTGGCGTCCAGCCGCGCGACTCCCTTGTCGACGACGGTCTCGACGCCGGCGACTCCGGTCAGGTCGGGCAGGCCGCTGTCCTCGGACTCATATTTGCGTTCGATCTCCCGCTTCGTGTCCGCCATGAGTCGAATCTAGTGGTCGGCCCCGGGTTCCGGCAGAGGGTCACCGCCACCCGGGGCACCCCGGCTACGCCGACATGGGCCGCTGGACCTTGATCGACTGCAGCAGCCCTATGGCCACCCACACCGCGAACATCGACGATCCGCCGTACGACACGAACGGCAGCGGCAGACCGGTGACCGGCATGATCCCGAGGGTCATGCCGATGTTCTCGAAGGCCTGGAAGGCGAACCAGGCGACGATGCCGGCGGCCACGATCGTGCCGTACAGCTCGGTCGTCTCGCGGGCGATCCGGCAGGCCCGCCACAGCACGACCCCGAGCAGGACGATGATCAGGCCCGCGCCGAGGAAGCCCAGTTCCTCGCCGGCGACGGTGAAGACGAAGTCGGTCTGCTGCTCGGGGACGAACTGGCCCGTGGTCTGCGAGCCGTGGAAGAGCCCCGCGCCGGTCAGTCCGCCCGAACCGATGGCGATCCGGGCCTGGTTGGTGTTGTAGCCGACGCCCGCCGGGTCGAGGCTCGGGTTGGCGAAGGCGGCGAAGCGGGCGATCTGGTACTCGTCCAGGATGTGCAGCTGCCAGACGGCGATCGCGCCGGCCGCGCCCGCGCCGAGGAGCCCGAAGACCCAGCGGTTGGAGGCGCCGGAGGCGAGCAGCAGACCGAGCACGATGATGACCATGACCATGACCGACCCGAGGTCGGGCATGAGCATCACGATCAGCATCGGTACGGCGGCCAGGCCCAGCGCCTGGAGCACGGTGCGGTGGTCGGGGTAGGGCTTGTCGCCCGCGTCGACGCGGGCCGAGAGCAGCATCGCCATGCCGAGGATGATCGTGATCTTCACGAACTCCGAGGGCTGGAGCGAGAAGCCGCCGCCGAGCACGATCCAGGAGTGGGCGCCGTTGACCGTGGAGCCCAGCGGGGTCAGGACCAGCAGGATCAGCAGGAGCGAGGCGCCGTAGAGCAGGGGCACGGCGGTGCGCAGCGTGCGGTGGCCGACCCACACCACGCCGATCATCAGGGCGAACCCGATGCCGGTGTTCATGAGGTGCCGGATCAGGAAGTAGTACGGGTCGCCCTGGTTGATCTCGGTGCGGTTGCGGGTCGCCGAGAAGACCAGGACCGAGCCGATCATGGACAGGGCGAGGGCCGAGAACAGTATCGGCCAGTCCAGCCGGCGGGCGAGCGAGTCGCGGGCCAGCAGCCGGGTCCAGCCCGCGCGCGCGGGGCCGTACCCGGAGACCTGGAAGCTGTTCGCTCCGGTCATGTGAGCATCCTCCGGCTCCCCCTGCTGCGGCGCCGCCTTCGGGTGTCACGGTTCCCGTTGGCCGGCGTGTTCACGGTCGCGCCCTGCTGTGTCGCGTCCGGCGCGGGCGTGGCCTCCTGGCTCGCCCGCTGGTCCTTGGCCGGGTCCTTGGAGATCTTCGGGGACTTGATGGTCCCGTCCGTCTGGACCTTGGGCAGGCTCTTCTCCGGGGTGGGCAGCAGCGCGTGCTTCTTGTCGATGGTGCCGTCGGCCGAGACGCCGTACATGGCGTTGTAGATGTGGCGCACGGCCTCACCCGAGGCGCCGGAGCCGGTACCGGCCTGGGCGATCGTCATGACGACCGTGTAGTCCTTGGAGTACGTGGCCAGCCAGGACGTGGTCTGCTTGCCGTAGACCTCGGCGGTGCCGGTCTTGGCGTGCAGCGGGATCTTGTCCTGCGGCCAGCCGCCGAACTTCCAGGCGGCCGTACCGCGGGTGACGACGCCTTCCAGGGCGGTGTCCATGCCCTTGAGGGTGGCCTGGCTGATCGGAAGCCTCCCGGTCGCCTTGGGCTTGATCTCCTGGACGGTCCTGCCGTCGGCGCTGATGATCGCCTTGCCGATGCTCGGCTGGTACATGGTGCCGCCGTTGGCGAGCGCCCCGTAGATCCTGGCCTCCTGGATCGGGGTGACGAGGGTGTCGCCCTGACCGATGGAGTAGTTGATGGAGTCACCCTCGCGCATCTTGTTGCCTTCGAGGCAGTTCTCGTACGCGATCTTCTCGACGTAGCTGCCGTCCTTCTTGCCGGTCCGGCACCAGGCGTCCTTGTTGGCCTTCCAGTAGGACTCCTTCCACTGGCGGTCGGGGACGCGGCCGGTGACCTCGTTGGGGAGGTCGATGCCGGTCTCCTTGCCGAGGCCGAACTGGTGGGCGGCCTTGTAGAAGTAGTCCTTCGGCTCGCCCTTCTTGGGGTTGATGCCGCCGTCCTTCTTCCACTCCCGGTCGGCGAGGCCGTAGAAGACGGTGTCGCAGGAGACCTCCAGGGCGCGGCCGAGGGAGATGGGGCCGAAGTTCTCGCCCTCGAAGTTCTTGAAGACCTGGCCGCCGACCGAGTAGGAGCTGGTGCAGGGGTAGCCGCCGTCCCAGACGTAGCCGGCCTCGACCGCGGCGGCCGTGGAGACGACCTTGAACGTCGAACCGGGTGCTGACTGACCCTGTATGGCCCTGTTGAGCAGCGGGTAGTCGGAGTTCTTGCCGGTGAGCTTCTTGTAGTCCTTGGCGGAGATGCCGCCGACCCAGACGTTCGGGTCGTAGGTCGGGGCGGACGCCATCGCCACGATCCGGCCGGTCTTGGCCTCCATCACGACGACGGCGCCCGAGTCGGCCTTGTAGTTCTCGCCGGTGATCTTGTCGAACTGCTTGCGGGCGGTCTTCATCGCCTGGTTCAGCTCGTACTCGGCGACTCGCTGGACGCGGGAGTCGATGCTGGTGACGAGGTTCGCGCCGGGCTGGGCCGCGTCGGCCTCGGCCTCGCCGATGACACGGCCGAGGTTGTCGACCTCGTAGCGGGTGACGCCCGCCTTGCCGCGCAGCTGCTTGTCGTACTGGCGCTCGAGACCCGAGCGGCCGACCTGGTCGGAGCGCAGGTAGGGCGAGTCGGTGTCCTGGGCCTTGGTGATCTCCTCGTCGGTGACCGGGGAGAGGTAGCCGAGGACCTGGGCGGTGTTGGCCTTGCCGGGGGCGGCGTAGCGGCGCACGGCCTGCGGCTCGGCGCTGATGCCGGGGAAGTCCTCGGCGCGCTCGCGGATCTGCAGGGCCTGCTTGGGGGTGGCCTCGTCGGTGATGGGGATGGGCTGGTACGGCGAGCCGTTCCAGCAGGGCTGGGGGGTCTTCGCGTCGCAGAGCCGGACCTTGAGCATGACGTCCTGGGCGGACATGCCGAGGACCTTGGCCAGCTTGGCGAGGACGGCCTTGCCGTCGTCCCTCATCTTCAGCAGGTCGGTGCGGGAGGCGGAGACCACAAGGCGGGTCTCGTTGTCCGCCAGCGCCACTCCGCGGGCGTCCAGGATGGAGCCGCGCACGGCGGGGTCGACGACCTGCTGGACGTGGTTGCCGGAGGCTTCCTTGGCGTACGCGTCGCCCTCGCGGATCTGGAGGTACCACAGGCGTCCGCCGAGGGTGCCGAGGAGGGACAGCACGAGGATCTGGATGACGACGAGCCGGATCTGGACCCGTGGGGTCCGTCCGGTCTCGGGGATATTGGTCACTGCGGCTGCCGCCCCCTCTCAGTGTGTGTATGTGTCATATACGGCGAAGCTGTGAACGCGGTCCGCCGACTCCCGTGGGGTCACAGCCGCTTGACCCCCTTGACGCGGCCCACCCGCGTGGTACGGGTCCGCGTCCTGGTCTTCAGGCCGCCGAGGCCGCCGCGCTGACCGCCGATCTTCAAGCCGGTGCCCGAGGAGAGCCAGCCCGAGGAGATGTCCGCCGACTTGGCCGATGAACCGGCCTCGGCGAGCGGGTCGTTGTCGGCGCGCCGGGCGAGCGCCATGATGCCGGGCACGACGAACGGGGCGAGCAGCAGGTCGTACAGGGAGGCGGTGAACAGCAGGCTGGGCAGGCCGACATGGCGGGCGGCGGTGTCGCCGACGAGGGCGCCGACACCGGCGTACAGCAGGGTGGTGCCGATGGCGGCGGCGACCACGACGAGCATGGGGCCGGTGGCCGACTTGAGTCTGCCGTTCTCCGGTTTGGCGAGCCCCGCGAGGTAGCCGATGACGCACAGCACCAGGGCGTATCGCCCGGCGGCGTGGTCGGCGGGAGGCGCGAGGTCGGCGAGGAGACCGGCGGCGAAGCCGACGAGGGCGCCGCCGACATGGCCGTAGACCAGGGCGAGGCCGAGGACGGTGAGGAGCAGCAGGTCGGGGACGGCGCCCGGCAGGTGCAGGCGGGCGAGGACGCTCACCTGGATCACCAGGGCGACCACGATCAGGGCGGAGGACAGCAGGATCCTGTTGACGCGCATGACTACAGCTCCTACTGCTGTTGCTGGATCTCGCCGGCGACCGGCGCATTGGCGGACGGGGTGACGGTGACCGTCACGGTCGGCGTGGGCGTCGGTTTCGGTTTGGCGGGCAGCACCGTGTCGCGCGGGTCCTTCTTCGGCGTCTGGACGACGACGCCGACGATGTCGAGCTTGGTGAAGCTGACGTACGGCGTGACGTAGACGGTGCGGGTGAGGTCGCCGCCTGAGGGGTCGACGCGGGAGACCACGCCGACCGGGACGCCGGGCACGAACGGCCTGTCGGCCTGCGAGCCGAAGGTGACCAGGCGGTCGCCCTTCTTGATCTCGGCCTTGCCGTTGAGGAGTTCGACGCGCAGCGGACGGTCGCCCTGGCCGGAGGCGAATCCGAGTTCGTCGGTGGACTCCATGCGGGTGCCGACGGTGAAGTCCGGGTCGTTGGCCAGGAGCACGGTGGCGGTGTTCGGGCCGACGGTGGTGACGCGGCCGACCAGTCCGTCGCCGTTGAGGACGGTCATGTCGCGCCGGATGCCGTCGTTGACGCCGACGTCGATGGTGATGGTCCAGGAGAAGCCCTGGGCCGCTCCTATGGCGATGACCTCGGCGCCCTTGATGCCGTACTGACCCTCGCCGGCGATCTTCAGCATCTTGTCGAGCTGCTTGAGGCGGCTGGAGTTGCGGTCGTCGCTGCCGAGTCGCGCCTTGAGGGCGGCGTTCTCCTTCGTCAGCTCGGCGAGCCGGTCGTACCGCTCGCCGGAGTCGCGGACGGCGGAGACCGCGTTGCCGACCGGGTCGACCGCGGCGGAGACACCGTTCTCGATGGGGCCGAACACGGTGGCCGCGCCTTGGCGGGCACCGTCGACGGGCGAGTCCTCCCCGCCGCGGATGTCCACCGTGATCAGCGCGAACGCGACGGCGATCAGCAGCACCAGGAGCAGCCGGCTCTCTCGTGTGTCCCTCACGTGCGGCGGCCGTGCCCTTCTGATTGGAGTTGCGTTTGTGGGAGCTTATGCCTCTATATCAACGATCCGCCGTACGAGAGGAGATCATCTCGTACGGCGGAATCGACAAGTTACGTCATCTGCGCGGCTGGGCGTCCAGCACCTGCTGGAGCGCCTCGAATTCCTCGACGCACTTCCCGGAGCCGAGCGCGACGCTGTCCAGCGGGTCCTCGGCGATGTGGATCGGCATGCCGGTCTCCCGGCGCAGCCGCTCGTCGAGCCCGCGCAGCAGGGCGCCGCCGCCGGTGAGGACGATGCCGCGGTCCATGATGTCGCCGGAGAGCTCGGGCGGGCACTTGTCGAGGGTCGTCTTGACGGCGTCGACGATGGCGTTGACGGGCTCCTCGATCGCCTTGCGGACTTCGGCGGCCGAGATGACGACGGTCTTGGGCAGCCCGGAGACGAGGTCCCGGCCACGGATTTCGGTGTGTTCGTCATTGTCGAGGTCGTACGCCGAACCGATCGTGATCTTGATCTGTTCGGCCGTCCGCTCACCGAGGAGGAGGGAGTACTCCTTCTTGATGTGCTGGATGATCGCGTTGTCCAGCTCGTCGCCCGCGACGCGGATGGACTGGGCGGTGACGATGCCGCCGAGCGAGATGACCGCGACCTCCGTGGTGCCGCCGCCGATGTCCACCACCATGTTGCCCGTGGCCTCGTGGACCGGCAGGCCGGAGCCGATGGCGGCCGCCATGGGCTCCTCGATGATGTGCACCTGGCGGGCGCCCGCCTGGGACGACGCCTCGATGACGGCGCGGCGCTCGACGCCGGTGATGCCCGAGGGGACACACACGACGACGCGCGGCCTGGCGAGATACCGCCGCTTGTGGATCTTCAGGATGAAGTAGCGCAGCATCCGCTCGGTGATCTCGAAGTCGGCGATCACGCCGTCCTTCAGCGGCCGCACGGCAACGATGTTGCCGGGGGTCCGGCCGATCATCTTCTTCGCTTCGGCGCCTACAGCGAGGATTCCACCGGTGTTCGTGTTGATCGCGACGACGGACGGCTCGTTGAGTACGATCCCGCGACCCCTGACGTACACCAGCGTGTTGGCGGTCCCGAGGTCGACAGCCATGTCACGGCCGATGAACGACATTGAGTTCCCCATCAGGATTCGTCTGGCCTTCCTGGGAGCTTTTGAGGGCTTTTCAGGTCGGCGAAGTGGGTGCTGTGACGTGAAGGCTTCCATCGTAGACGCGCCTGCACGAACACTGCGCGAGGGTCTTCGCCATTGTCAGCAGATCGAACGCCGCCTCGCTTGTGGAGACGGTCCATAGGGGGCACTCGTTCCCCCGATCGGCACGCATATGCCGGAGGACGGCCGAAAACGTACGGCCGCCCCAGGTCAGACAGTCGAGTGAACTGACACCCCGTCAAAAAATGCCACGAAACCCCTACGCGCGGACTATGCGCGGCCTATGCGCGCCCGGGGAAGAAGATCTTCACCTCGCGCTCGGCGGACTCCTCCGAGTCGGAGGCGTGGATCAAATTCTCGCGGACGATGACGCCGAAGTCGCCGCGGATGGAGCCGGGCGCGGCGGCGATCGGGTCGGTCGGGCCGGCGAGCGCGCGGACGCCCTCGATGACCCGCTCGCCCTCGACGATCAGCGCGACGACCGGACCGGAGGCCATGAACTCCACCAGCGGCTCGTAGAAGGGCTTGCCCTTGTGCTCGCCGTAGTGCTGCTCCAGGGTGTCCTGGTCCAGGGTGCGCAGCTCCAGCGCGGTGATCTGCCAGCCGGCCTTGCGCTCGATACGGCTGATGATCTCGCCTGTCAGGCCGCGACGGACTGCGTCGGGCTTGAGGAGGACGAGGGTGCGCTGGCTCACGATGGGCTCCTAACCTGCTGACTTGTGCGGTGGGACGAGGTTACAGGGCGTGTCGGTACGTTCGTCACACAGCGTCAGGTGTAGTGGAGTCCGCCGGGGCGGCTTGGGCGGCCTGCTCCGCCGGGACGGCTGGGGTGGCCTGGTCCGCCTGCGCGGCGAATCTCGCCTTCGCCTCGTCGATCTTCCGGCCGTAGTGCACGGAGGCCCACCACAGCGCCGCGAAGATCGCGCCCATGAAGAACATGGTCGGGATGACGAAGCCGGAGGCGATGAGGGCGATCTGGAGCGCCCAGCCGAGGACGACGCCGCCGGGCCGGGTCACCACCCCGCACAGGGCCAGGCACAGGAACATGGCGATGCCGCTGACCGTCCACACCGTGGACGTGGCCAGGTCGGGGTCCTTCATCGCGACCAGTCCGGCGAAGCCGATGACGAAGAACTCGCCGATCAGGGTCGATGCACAGAGCGTACGCATGGCTGCGGCTCAGCCCCTTCCCAGCAGCAGCCGGGCCTCGCCGACCGTGATGACCGACCCGGTGACCAGCACGCCGCCGCCCGCGAACTCGCCGTCCTGCTCGGCCAGCGTGATCGCCTCCTCCAGGGCGTCCGGCAGCCGCGGCTCGACCTGTACGCGCTCCTCGCCGAACACCTCGACGGCAATCGCGGCGAGCTCGTCGGCGTCCATGGCACGGTGGCTGGAGTTCTGCGTGATCACGACCTCGGCGAAGATCGGCTCGAAGGCCTCCAGGAGCCCCCGCACGTTCTTGTCGCCGCTCGCGCCCACCACACCGATGAGCCGGCTGAAGTCGAAGGCCTCGCCGACCGCCTCGGCCGTCGCGCGGGCGCCAGCCGGGTTGTGGGCGGCGTCCAGGACGACGGTCGGGGAACGCCGTACGACTTCGAGACGGCCCGGGGCGGAGACGGCCGCGAAGGCCTTGCGGACGGTGTCGATGTCGAGGCGGTCCGGGCGCTGGGCCCCCACCCCGAAGAACGCCTCCACCGCGGCGAGCGCCACGGCCGCGTTGTGCGCCTGGTACGGGCCGTGCAGCGGCAGGTACACCTCTTCGTACTCACCGCCCAGGCCGCGCAGGTTCAGCAGTTGCCCGCCGACGGCGACCTGCCGGGACACGACCCCGAACTCCAGCCCCTCGCGCGCGACCGTGGCGTCCACCTCGACGGACTTCTTCAGCAGGACCTGCGCCGCGTCCACGGGCTGCTGGGCCATGATGACGGCCGCGTCCTGCTTGATGATCCCGGACTTCTCGACGGCGATCTCGCCGGGCGTCTCGCCGAGCCGGTCGGTGTGGTCCAGGTCGATGGGCGTGACCACCGCGACATCGCCGTCGATGACGTTGGTGGCGTCCCAGGAGCCGCCCATGCCGACCTCGACGACGGCCACGTCGACGGGCGCGTCCGCGAAGGCGGCGTACGCCATGCCGGTCAGCACCTCGAAGAAGGACAGCCGGTACTGCTGCTGGGCGTCGACCATCTCGATGTACGGCTTGATGTCGTCGTAGGTCTCGATGAACCGCTCGGCCGAGATCGGGGCGCCGTCCAGGCTGATGCGCTCGGTGACCGACTGGACATGGGGGCTGGTGTAGCGGCCCGTGCGCAGTTCGAAGGCGCCGAGGAGGGCCTCGATCATGCGGGCCGTGGAGGTCTTGCCGTTGGTCCCCGTGATGTGGATCGAGGGGTACGACCGCTGCGGCTCGCCCAGCAGGTCCATCAGCGCGGCGATACGGCTGACCGAGGGCTCCAGCTTGGTCTCGCCCCAGCGGCCGGCGAGCTCCGCCTCGACCGCGCGCAGGGCCTTGTCGACCTCCGGGTCCTCAGGGCGTCCGGGCACGTCGGCCTCCGGCGGGGCGCCCTGGGTGCGCAGGGTGCGGCTGCCGGCCTCGATGACCGCGAGGTCGGGGTCTCGGTCGGTCTCGGCGGCGACGATCTCGTCGAAGGGGTCGGTGTCACTCACGGGGTCAGTCTACGGACGGCGACTGACAGAGTGCCCACGGAGTGGGGCCCGGGGTGCAGAACGTGCAGAACACCCCGGAGCCCCCGCCATGCCTTACGCCTGAGGCAGGCCTTCCAGCTGAGCCTTGATCCTCGCGATGTCCTCGTCCGCCTTGGCCAGGCGGCCGCGGATCTTGTCCACCACGTTGTCCGGGGCCTTCGCGAGGAACGCCTCGTTGCCGAGCTTGGCGTTGGCCTGGGCCTTCTCCTTCTCGGCCGCCGCCAGGTCCTTGGCGAGGCGCTTGCGTTCCGCCGCCACGTCGATCGTGCCCGACAGGTCGAGGGCGACCGTGGCACCGGCGACCGGGAGGGTCGCCGTGGCCGCGAAGGACTCGCCCTCCGGCTGGAGACGCAGGAGCTGGCGGATGGCGGCCTCGTGCGGGGCGAGCGCGGTGCCGGTCAGCCCCAGGCGGGCCGGGACCTTCTGGCCGTCCTTGAGGCCCTGGTCCTTGCGGAACCGGCGGACCTCGGTGACGACCCGCTGGACCAGCGCGATCTCGAGCTCGGCGTCCTTGTCGCGGAAGCCGCTGTCGGCCGGCCACTCGCCGACGACCAGGGACTCGCCGCCGGTCAGGGTGGTCCACAGGGCGTCCGTCACGAACGGGATGACCGGGTGCAGCAGCCGCAGCGTCACGTCGAGGACCTCGCCGAGGACCCGCCCCGAGACCCTGGCCTGCTCGCCTCCCGCGAAGAACGTCGTCTTCGACAGCTCGACGTACCAGTCGAAGATCTCGTCCCACGCGAAGTGGTAGAGCGCGTCGGCGAGTTTGGCGAACTGGTAGTCGTCGTAGTACGCGTCGACCTGGGCGACCGTGGTGTTCAGGCGGGACAGGATCCAGCGGTCCGTCGCCGACATCTCGGAGGCGTCGGGGAGCGGGCCCTCGACCGTGGCGCCGTTCATGAGGGCGAAGCGGGTGGCGTTCCAGATCTTGTTGGTGAAGTTCCGGGAGGCCTTGACCCAGTCCTCGCCGATCGGCACGTCCGCGCCCGGGTTGGCGCCGTTGGCGAGGGTGAAGCGCACGGCGTCGGAGCCGTAGGCGTCCATCCAGACCAGCGGGTCCACCGCGTTGGGGTTCGACTTCGACATCTTCTTGCCGAACTCGTCGCGGACCAGGCCGGTCAGCGCGATGGTGTGGAAGGGGGCCTGGCCGTCCATGGCGTAGAGGCCGAACATCATCATCCGGGCGACCCAGAAGAAGATGATGTCGTGGCCGGTGAGCAGGACGTCGGTCGGATAGAACTTCCGCAGGTCCTCGGTCTGTTCGGGCCAGCCGAGCGTGGAGAACGGCCACAGGCCGGAGGAGAACCAGGTGTCCAGGACGTCGGAGTCCTGGGTCCAGCCCTCACCGGTGGGCGGCTCGTCGTCGGGGCCGACGCAGACGACCTCGCCGTCCGGGCCGTACCAGATCGGGATGCGGTGGCCCCACCACAGCTGGCGCGAGATGCACCAGTCGTGCATGTTGTCGACCCAGTCGAAGTAGCGCTTCGACATGTCCTCGGGGTGGATCTTGACGCGGCCGTCGCGGACCGCGTCACCGGCGGCCTTGGCGAGCGGGGCGACCTTGACCCACCACTGCAGGGACAGGCGCGGCTCGACCGTGGTCTTGCAGCGCGAGCAGTGGCCCACGGAGTGCATGTACGGGCGCTTCTCGGCGACGATGCGGCCCTGCTCCTTGAGGGCGCCGACGACGGCCGAGCGGGCCTCGAAGCGGTCCTGCCCGAGGAAGGGTCCGTGGACGGTGATCACGCCGTGCTCGTCCATGATCGTCAGGGACGGCAGGTCGTGACGGCGGCCGATCTCGAAGTCGTTCGGGTCGTGCGCCGGGGTCACCTTGACCGCGCCCGTGCCGAACGCGGGGTCGACGTGGGTGTCGGCGACGACCGGGATGGTGCGGTCGGTGAGCGGGAGCTTGATCTGCTTGCCGATGAGGTGCTGGTACCGCTCGTCGTCGGGGTGGACGGCGACGGCCGTGTCACCGAGCATCGTCTCCGCGCGCGTGGTCGCGACGACGAGGCTGTCCTCGCCCTCGCCGTAGCGGATGGAGACCAACTCGCCCGCGTCCTCCTGGTATTCCACCTCGATGTCGGAGATGGCCGTCAGACAGCGCGGGCACCAGTTGATGATGCGCTCGGCGCGGTAGATCAGCTCGTCCTCGTAGAGCCGCTTGAAGATGGTGAGGACGGCCTTGGACAGGCCCTCGTCCATCGTGAAGCGCTCACGGCTCCAGTCGACGCCGTCACCGAGGCGCCGCATCTGGCCGAGGATCCGGCCGCCGTACTCCTCCTTCCACTGCCAGACGCGCTCGACGAACTCCTCGCGCCCCAGGTCGTGGCGGGACTTGCCCTCCTCGGCGAGCTGCTGCTCGACCTTGTTCTGGGTCGCGATACCGGCGTGGTCCATGCCCGGCAGCCACAGCGCCTCGTAGCCCTGCATGCGCTTGCGGCGCGTCAGCGCGTCCATCAGCGTGTGCTGGAAGGCGTGGCCCAGGTGCAGCGAACCGGTGACGTTCGGCGGCGGGATGACGATGGTGTACGGCGGCTTGTCGCTCTTCGCGTCGGCGGTGAAGTACCCCTTGTCCACCCAGCGCTCGTACAGCGCCCCCTCTACCTCGGCCGGCGCGTACTGGGTCGGCAGTTCGGTGCTGGGCGCTGTGGGCTGCTGCTGAGCGTTCTCGGTCACGGGGTCAGTTTAGGGGTGTCGCGGGCGTCTCCCGAAACGCGTTTGTTCTGTAACGGTGGAGGCCCCGATGCGGTGTGCCGCCTGTGCCTGAACCAGGATGTCGGGAACACATAAGCATCTGGAGGGGAACCCAGGGATGAGTCACAACCAGCCGGGCCCGTACGGGCAGCCCCAGCAGCCCGGGCAGTCGCCGCAGCCCGGGCCGTACGGCCAGCCGGGCCCCTACGGCCAGCCGCCGCAGGCCCCGCAGGCGCCGCAGGGTCAGCCCCAGCCCGGCTACGGCTACCCCCAGCAGGCACCGCCGCCCCAGCAGCAGCCGCCGGGTTACGGCTATCCCCAGCAGCCCGGACAGCAGCCGCAGCAGCCGGGTTACGGCTATCCGCAGCATGGCGGAGTGCCGCCGCAGACCCCGCCGTACGGCCAGCCGCAGGCTCCCTACGGCCAGCAGACGCCGTACGGGCAGCAGCCGCCTTACGGTCAGGCCCCCTACGGCGTCCCGCAGCCGCCCCCGGCCGGCGGCGGCAAGGGGAAGAAGATCGGCATCATCGTCGGCGCGGTGGTGGTCGTCGCCGCGATCGCGGTCGGCGCCTCCCTCGTGTTCGCCGGGGGCGGGTCCGGCGGCGGTTCGGACATCAATGACGACGGGGCGCACAAGCTGGCGACACCGGCGACGATCCTCGGCGGGGAGTACAAGAAGGGCAGCGATACCGGGATCGGCGGGATGACCAAGGACGACATCAACGACGCGGAGTCGTGGGGCGTCAAGAATCCCAAGGGCGTCAGCGCGGGCTACACGGCAGGTTCGGGTCTCACCTCCAAGAACCTGGTGTTCGCCGGTGTGTACGGCACCATCGACAACCCGGAGGGGGTCGTCGATGAGATGTTCAGCCGGGTGACGAAGGACGCCGGGAAGGGCGCCGACAGCAGCAAGGTCGTCGGCAGCCCCAAGGAGTTCAAGCCCGCCGGCTTTGAGAACGGCATCATGAAGTGCCAGGAGATCCAGACCACCGAGGCCGGACAGACCGTGACCATGCCGTTCTGCATCTGGGCCGACCACAGCACGGTCACCTATGTGCTGGCGTTCGACGTGGCCGGCCTCGCCAAGGGCCAGAGCACCTCGATGGACGAAGCTGCCGAACTGACCGCCAAGGTCCGCAACGACGTGCGCGTCAAGGCCTGACGGACGCGCCGGCACCTCAACGGCGAAGGGGCCCCGGTCGGTTGACCGGGGCCCCTTCACATGTCCTGGGGAACTACGCCGTCTTCTGCTCCCCCGGGCCCCGCCCGCGGGCGTCCCTGGGGATGAGCGTCGGGTTGACGTTGGAGTGGACGACGTCCGCCGTGATGACGACGCGGGCCACGTCCTTGCGGGACGGGATCTCGTACATGACGCCCTGCAGGACCTCTTCCATGATGGCGCGCAGGCCGCGCGCGCCGGTCTGGCGGAGGATGGCCTGGTCGGCGATGGCCTCCAGGGCCTCGCGCTCGAAGTCCAGCTCCACGCCGTCGAGTTCGAAGAGGCGCTGGTACTGCTTCACCAGCGCGTTGCGCGGCTCGACCAGGATCTGCAGAAGGGCTTCCCGGTCGAGGTTGTGCACGCTCGTGATGACCGGGAGGCGGCCGATGAACTCGGGGATCATGCCGAACTTGACCAGGTCCTCGGGCATGACGTCCTCGAACTGGTCCTTGGCCTCCAGCTCGCGCTTGGAGCGGATCGTCGCCCCGAAGCCGATGCCCTTGGCGCCCGCCCGGGACTCGATGAGCTTCTCCAGGCCCGCGAAGGCACCGCCCACGATGAACAGGACGTTCGTCGTGTCGATCTGGATGAACTCCTGGTGCGGGTGCTTGCGTCCGCCCTGCGGCGGCACGGAGGCCGTGGTGCCCTCCAGGATCTTCAGCAGGGCCTGCTGCACGCCCTCGCCGCTGACATCGCGGGTGATCGACGGGTTTTCGCTCTTGCGCGCGACCTTGTCGATCTCGTCGATGTAGATGATCCCGGTCTCGGCCTTCTTGACGTCGTAGTCGGCCGCCTGGATCAGCTTCAGCAGAATGTTCTCGACGTCCTCGCCGACGTAGCCCGCCTCGGTGAGCGCGGTCGCGTCGGCGATCGCGAACGGGACGTTGAGCATGCGGGCGAGGGTCTGGGCGAGGAGCGTCTTGCCGGAGCCCGTGGGGCCCAGCAGGAGGATGTTGGACTTCGCCAGCTCGATCGCGTCGTCACGGCTGCTGCCGCCGCCGTTCTCGCCGGCCTGGACGCGCTTGTAGTGGTTGTACACCGCCACGGAGAGGGCCTTCTTGGCCTGCTCCTGGCCCACCACGTAGCCCTCCAGGAACTCGTAGATCTCGCGGGGCTTGGGGAGTTCCTCCCAGCGCACCTCGCTCGTCTCGGCGAGTTCCTCCTCGATGATCTCGTTGCAGAGGTCGATGCACTCGTCGCAGATGTACACACCAGGCCCTGCGATGAGCTTCTTGACCTGCTTCTGGCTCTTGCCGCAGAACGAGCACTTGAGCAGATCGCCGCCGTCACCGATGCGTGCCACGGTGTGCTTCCCCTTCGCCTGGGAGACGCCTAGGTCCAGCGGCTCCTGGTGCTGCCTTATGTCCGACGGTACCTTGCCGGGCCCCCCGTTCGGGCCCCCCTTGGCAGGGTTCACTTCGACGTGCGCTGTACCAAGGGGCGGCATATCCTACGGGTCCGCGTCAGCGGACGGCGGCGTTGTTCATCTTCCGGGTGGAGATGATCTGGTCGATCAGACCGTACGCCAGGGCGTCGTCGGCCGTGAGGATCTTGTCGCGCTCGATGTCCTCGCGGATCTTCTCGATCGGCGTCGTGGAGTGCTTGGCCAGCAGGTCTTCCAGCTGCGCGCGCATCCGGAGGATCTCGTTGGCGGCGATTTCCAGGTCGGAGACCTGACCGCGGCCGGTCTCGCTGTAGGGCTGGTGGATCAGCACGCGCGCGTTGGGCAGCGCCATGCGCTTGCCGGGCGTACCAGCCGCCAGCAGGATCGCGGCGGCGGAGGCCGCCTGACCCATGCAGACCGTCTGGATGTCCGGCTTCACGAACTGCATCGTGTCGTAGATGGCCGTGAGCGCCGTGAAGGAGCCGCCGGGGCTGTTGATGTAGACCGAGATGTCCCGGTCGGGGTCCATCGACTCCAGGCACAGCAGCTGCGCCATGACGTCGTTGGCGGAGGCGTCGTCGATCTGCACGCCGAGGAAGATCACGCGCTCCTCGAAGAGCTTCGCGTACGGGTCGTACTCGCGGACGCCCTGCGAGGTGCGCTCGACGAAGCGGGGGATGACGTAGCGGGACTCGGCACGCGGGCCGGTGTACTCGGCCTCGGTGCGGGCGTAGTGGCCGCTGCCGGGGAAGTCGTTCACTGTCTGTCTCCTAGGGGCTGTGGCGGTCGGCTGAGGGGCTGTGCGGGGGCGTGGTGGCCCCGCATGGGGCTCAGGCCCCGGTGCCGCCACCACCCGGCATGCCGGCGGCCGTGGGAATCACGTCGTCGATGAGGCCGTACTCCTTGGCCTCGAGGGCGTCGAACCAGCGGTCGCGGTCCGAGTCACGGGTGATCTGCTCGATCGTCTGGCCCGTGTGCTGGGAGGTGAGCTCCGCCATGCGCTTCTTGGTGTGCAACAGACGCTCGGCGTGGATCTTGATGTCCGAGGCCGAACCGGCCAGGCCCGCGGAGGGCTGGTGGATCAGGATCTCGGCGTTCGGCAGCGCGAAGCGCTTGCCGGGCGTGCCCGCGCTGAGCAGGAACTGGCCCATCGAGGCGGCGAGGCCCATGGCGATGGTCACCACGTCGTTCTTGATGAACTGCATGGTGTCGTAGATCGCCATGCCGGCCGTGATCGATCCGCCGGGGCTGTTGATGTAAAGGAAGATGTCCTTGTCCGGGTCAGCGGCAAGGAGCAGCAGCTGCGCGGTGATCTTGTTGGCGATGTCGTCGTCGACCGCCTGGCCGAGGAAGATGATCCGCTCGCCGAGCAGCCGGTTGTAGACCTGGTCACCGAGGCCACCACCGATGGAGGGGTCGCCGGCGGCGGAGGGCATCAGATTCGTCACGTATCCACCTGCTCGTCTTACGACGGCACCGGGCCGTCTTACGTGTTCCCGTCCGGGGGCTGGGCAGTTCGAGGGACTTCCCTGCCCTGGTACTCATGGACCCTAACGCGCTGGTCCCCTTGGGGAATCCCGGTAAGGGGGGTGTTCGCCGGGGGCGTAGCGCCGTGGTATCGCCGGTTCGGGGCCGGGCGCGGTCGATCCGTGGCCCGCCGCGCCGCCCCCCGCGGCCCCGGCCGGGTCCTCGGGGCCCATGCGGGAAGGGCCCCGGAGACATGCGTCTCCGGGGCCCTTCCTACGACGTTCGAGGTGCCGTGGGCTCAGCCCTCGGTCTTCTCCTCGGCCTCGGCCGGGGTCTCCTCGGAGGCGGCCTCGACGGCCTCGACGGCCTCGCCCGTCTCGTCCTCGTCGTCGTCCAGGTCGACGACCTCGCCGTTGGTGTCCTTGACCGTGGCGGCCTCGACCACGACGGCCAGGGCCTTGCCGCGGGCGACCTCGCCGACGAGGAGCGGAACCTGACCGCCCTCGACGACCGCCTGGGCGAACTGGTCGGGGGACATGCCGGAGGAAGCGGCACGGCGCATGAGGTGCTCGGTGAGCTCCTCCTGGTTGACGTTCAGCTTCTCGCGCTTGACGAGCTCGTCGAGCACGAACTGGGTCTTGATGCCCTTGACCGCGGCTTCCCTGGTCTCGGTGTCGAACTCCTCGGCCGTCTTGCCCTGGATCTCGAGGTACTTCTCGAGGTCGAGGCCCATCTGGCCGAGCTGGTGGTGCTCCAGGTTGTGCTTGCGGGTGTTGATCTCGTCCTCGAGGAGCTTCTCGGGGACGGGCACCTCGACGAGCTCCAGGAGCTTCTCCAGGACGCGCTCCTGGGCCTGGGTGGCCTGGTCGTACTGCTTCATGTTCTCGAGGCGCTTGCGGCTGTCGGCCTTGAGCTCGTCGAGGGTGTCGAACTCGGAGGCGAGCTGCGCGAACTCGTCGTCCAGCTCGGGCAGTTCGCGGGCGGCGACCTGGGTGACCTTGACGGTGACCTCGGCCTCCTTGCCGGCCGCGGTGCCGCCCTTGAGCTCGGAGGTGAAGGTGGCCTCGCCACCGGCCTCCAGGCCCTTCACGGCGTCGTCGATGCCGTCCAGCAGCTCGCCGGAGCCGATGGTGTAGGAGACGCCGCTCGCGACGCCGTCCTCCAGCACCTCGCCCTCGACCTTGGCCTCCAGGTCGATGGTCACGACGTCGCCGTCCTCGGCGGCACGCTCGACCGGGGAGGTCGAGGCGAAGCGCTCACGCAGCTCGGTCACGGCCTTGTCGACGTCCTCGTCGCTGACCTCGACGGCGTCGACCTCGACCTCGATGCCGGAGTAGTCCGGGATCTCGATGGCGGGGCGGACGTCGACCTCGGCGGTGAAGTTCAGCGTCTCGCCGTCCTTCAGCTCGGTGATGTCGACCTCGGGCTGGCCCAGGACGTCGATCTCGGCCTCGTTGACCGCCTCGGTGTAGAACTTCGGGAGCGCGTCGTTGACCGCCTCCTCCAGGACCGCACCGCGGCCGAACCGCTGGTCGATGACGCGCGCCGGGATCTTGCCCTTCCGGAAGCCCTTCACAGTGACCTGCTGGTTGATCTTCTTGTACGCCGCGTCGAGGCTGTCCTTGAGCTCCTCGAAGGGCACCTCGATGCTGAGCCGAACCCGAGTCGGGTTCAGGGTCTCCACGGCGCTCTTCACGGTTCGGTCTCCTTGGGGGCTGACTTCTTGGTTTCTGCCGGAGCCAGAACGGCTCCGGCGGATTCGCCGCCCGGAGGACTTCCAGTGGAGATCCAGAGGATGAGGCACACGGGCGTGCAGCTTGCATAGTAACGGCAGCGGCGACACGCCCCAAAGGCGATCACTGTGTACGGCCGCGCGAGGTGATCGCGCAGGTGGTCGGGGTGGCGGGATTTGAACCCACGGCCTTCCGCTCCCAAAGCGGACGCGCTACCAAGCTGCGCCACACCCCGTCTGGTGCGACACGTAGGGTACATGCCCGCAGGCAGCGGGGTTTACCGCATTTCCCGCCCCCCGAGCAGAACACACCCCTGCGCGCCCCCTCCCGGCCCCCCGAGAGCCACCCGCCCGGCCCACCACAATCCGCCCGCACACGCGCTCCGTGCCGCGCGCCGGCGGAAACGAAACAGGTACAGCGCGCCTCGGGGGCGGCTCCCTCGTGGGAGCAGTCGCTCACGGCGAGCACTCCCAGGGGGTCGGGCGATCCCGTCGTCACCGGCGCGTGGGCACCAGGGCCACGCCCGTGCGCGCCCCGGTGCGCCCGGTCCCCGCGCCGCGCGGTCGGCGGCAGGGCGGAAGGGGTGTGCGACGAGGGGTGACGACCCGGTACGATGCATGCGTGCCGCCGGTCATCGGGCCGGCGCGTGCTGTGCGGGCGTAGCTCAATGGTAGAGCCCTAGTCTTCCAAACTAGCTACGCGGGTTCGATTCCCGTCGCCCGCTCTGAATGCCGAAGGCCCAGGTAAGAGGCGGATTCCCTCTCCCTGGGCCTTCGATGTCCCCCGGACCGGTTCAGTCCGTCGTGCCCCTCGCGTCTCATGCCGCCCTCCCAGTCCTGAGGGCTGCCGAAGACCCTCCAGAACACGAGGGCGATACCGAGCAGAACGAGTGCCGTGCCGGCGATACGGCTTAATCGAGGACGCATGTGCTCATGATCGTTTGTCGTGGGTGTCCGCCCGTGTTCCGGGCTAGAACTGGATCGAGTTGATGGTCTGCGCTATCGAGTCCAGGAAGCGTTGGATGTCGTCGGCCATGCCGGTCGAGGCGAGGAAGAAGCCGAAGAGCACCGCGACTATGGCGGGGCCGGCCTTGATCGAGCCTCCCCGCATCAACACCACCAGGATGATCCCCAACAGCAGCACCACTGACAGCGAAATGGCCACAACTGATCACACCCTCGGTCGGTCCCGCTCTCCCGGCCCGGGGACGCGACCCCGCGACCCCCGCCAGAACCATCGTGCCACCAACGCGGCCCGCATATGCGGCCGGTGAGCCAACGTTTGGCCATGCCGATACACGCGTCGCCCCCCTTGGCCGGTTCCTTTCGGTCCGCGGTCACGGTGTCCGCACATTCCGTCCGCAGGGAATCCGAGGTATCGGCACAGTTGTGCGACAGGCACGGCAATGCGGCATTTCGAGGGGATTGATGCGGACAATACGGGCTGCTGAAGACGGCTCAGAAGTGCACAACCAGCAACGGGACAGCCGGTTTTACGGACACGCACAGCCGGGGCTAGGGTGCCTCAGATGTTTCCAGCCGCCGCCGACGCAGTCCCCCGTCCGCGCTCGCCGCAGGACCCGCCGCCCGACAAGCAGCGTGACGCCTTCTTCGACAACGCCAAGTACCTGGCGATCGTCCTGGTGGCCGTCGCGCACTCCTGGGAGCCGCTCAAGGGCGACAGCAGGATCCTGGAGGGCGTGTACACGGTGGTGTACTCGTTCCACATGCCGGCGTTCATCGTCATCTCCGGCTTCTTCTCCCGCAGTTTCGACATGCGCGCGGACCGGCTGAAGCGGCTCGTCACCGGCGTCGCGGTGCCGTACATCGTCTTCGAGACGGCGTACTCCCTCTTCAAGCGCTACGCCGACCACGACCCGGGCATGGACATCAGCCTCCTGGACCCGTGGTTCCTGACCTGGTTCCTGGTGGCGCTGTTCATCTGGCGGCTGACCACGCCGGCTGGAAGCTGGTGCGGTGGCCGCTGCCGCTCGCGCTCGGCATCGCGATGCTGGCGTCCGTGACCCCGGACATCGGCGACGACCTGGACCTCCAGCGGGTGCTGCAGTTCCTGCCGTACTTCGTGCTGGGCCTGGTCATGAAGCCCGAGCACTTCCGGATGGTGCGCCGGCGTTCGATGCGGATCGCGGCCGTGCCGGTGTTCGCCGCCGCCCTCGCCGTCGGCTGGTGGGCGGTGCCGCGCATGAACACCGAGTGGTTCTACCACCGCAACGCCGCCCAGGAGATGGGGGCGCCCTGGTGGACGGGACCGGTCATGGTGCTGGCGATGTTCGGCGCTTCGCTGCTGCTGACGGCCTGCTTCTTCGCCTGGGTGCCGGGCCGGCGCATGTGGTTCACCGCGCTCGGCGCGGGCACGCTGTACGGCTATCTGCTGCACGGCTTCCTGATCAAGGGCGCGGGTTTCGCGGGCTGGTTCGACCACGCCTGGCTGCACCGTCCGGCCGGTGAGCTCTTCGTGAGCGCTCTCGCCGCGGTCGCCGTCACCCTGCTGTGCACCGCGCCGGTGCGCCGGGTCTTCCGATGCGTGATGGAGCCCGACATGGAGTGGGCGTTCAGGCGGGAGGCGGCCGAGGTGAAGCGGGGACATGAGCGGAAGGCGGCGGCTCCCCGGGAGAAGGTCGGCGCCTAGCCGGACGCCGGCAGACCGAGAAGCGCGCGCATCCCCGCGTACTTCTCGGTGAGCCGTGTGCGGGTCGCCTCGTCGAGGACCGCCAGGCGGGCCGGGTCCGCGTTGTGCGCCAGGTCGGCCTGTTTGACCAGCAGCGCGCCCGGGGTCGTGAGGATGCGCCCGGCGTACGCCTCGGGCGGCTCTCCGGCCCGCTTGGTGACGGCGAGCACGATGTCCTTCGTACGACGGCTCAGGGCGGCCTCCTCGAGCCACTGCGCGGAGAGCGCGTCGTCCTCGACGGAGTCGTGCAGCCAGGCCGCCGCGATCTGGTCGTCGTCGCCGCCACGCGCGCGTACGCCCTCGGCGACGGCCCGCAGGTGTTCGGCGTAGGGCCGGCCGGCCTTGTCGGTCTGGCCCTCGTGCGCGGTGCGGGCGAGGGCCTCGACCTCGGCCGGTGTCAACTCGTCGGTCATTCTTCCAGTGTGGCGTGCCGCGGTGCGGAAACCGTGCCTAGCGCGGCACCGCCTGGGCCGTCGGGCCCTCGCGGCAGATCAGCAGCAGTGCCCGGTCGTCGTTGACGTCCTTCGCGACCGCCTCGATCAGGTGCCAGGCGGCACCGTGGAAGCCGCCGGCGACATACCGGTCGGCCTCCCCCGTCAGCCGGTCGATGCCCTCGACTATGTCGCGTTCGGACGTCTCCACCAGGCCGTCGGTGAAGAGCATCAGGACATCGCCGGGCCGCAGTGATCCCTTGACCGGGTCGAACTGGGCGCCGTCGTAGACGCCGAGGAGCGGGCCCTCCGCCGCCTTCTCCTCCCAACGGCCGCTGCCCGCGCTGAGCTGCAGCCCCGGCGGGTGGCCGGCCGAGTAGAGCTCGTAGTCGCCGGAGTCCAGGTCCAGGACCAGATGGATCGAGGTCGCGAAGCCCTCGTCCCAGTCCTGGCGGAGCAGATAGCCGTTCGCGGCGGGCAGGAAGGCGTGCGGGGGCAGCGAACCGAGCAGGCCGCCGAACGCCCCCGACAGCAGCAGCGCCCGCGAGCCCGCGTCCATGCCCTTGCCGGAGACGTCGGTCAGCACGACCTCCATCGTCCGGCCGCCGTTCGTACGGGCCGCGACCACGAAGTCGCCTGAGAAGGACTGTCCACCCGCGGGACGCAGTGCCATCTCCCGGTGCCAGCCCTGCGGCAGGTGCGGCAGCTTGCTCTGCACCCGGATGCGTTCGCGCAGGTCGAACAGCATGGTGCCGCCGCGCCGCCAGGGCACCCCGACCCGGCTGCGGAACTGGGCGATCAGCAGACCGAAGAAACCGCAGGCGGCCACGACCAGGACCACGCCCGGGGTGACCCGGGACGGTCCCTCGGTGTACGGCCCCAGCCGCACCGACTCCACGATCAGGGCGGTCGCCGCCGCCGCGTACAGGCCGAGCAGGCTCGCCGGGCGCAGCAGCAGACCGCCGGCGACGATCGGGAGGACCAGCGCGGCCGGTGAGCACCACACCGAGTTCATCAGGGTGACGGACGCGATCACCGGGACGGTCAGGAGCAGGCCGGCCAGCGCGACCCAGTCCGAGCCGTCGCCGCGGAAGTAGTCCACGGCGCTTCTGCGCAGGCCGACGCGGACCCGGTGCCACTGCATCTTCCACCGGGCCGTGAACGTCTCGGCTTCCGCGCGCCGCCCTCGTCCTGCTGCCATTAGTTCGGGACCTTATCCGCCGAACCCCCTGCTTGGCACAGGAGGTACGACTTGTCCCCCGTGCGAGGTTCAACTTCACAGCTGTTCAAGGGCGGTACACACGCCGGCTGACGGCGGGCCCCGGTGAAATTCCCTCGCTCGTCCCGCAATGCCCTGGTAGGCATGGTTCATGGGGACTGACGTGCGGGTGCTTCGGCAGGACGACTGGGACGAGTGGTACGGCAACCTGATCCGCGCCTTCGGCGGGATTCCGGAGTCGGCCGAGGAGCGGGAACTGTGGCGTGAGCTGACCGAGTACGACCGTTCCATAGGCGTCTGGGACGGCGAGCGGTGTGTGGGTACGGCGGGGGCGTTCGGCTTCCGGATCACCGTGCCGGGCGGCGCCTCGGTGCCCGCCGCCGGCGTCACCATGGTCAGCGTGGCCGGCACCCACCGGCGGCGCGGGGTGCTGACCTCGATGATGCGCCGCCAGCTGGACGACGTGCGTTCCTGGGGCGAACCGCTGGCCGTGCTCACGGCCTCGGAGCCGGTGATCTACGGCCGGTTCGGGTACGGCGTCGGCAGCTACAACGTCAACGCCGACATCGACACGACCCGGGTACGGCTGTCCGTACCGCCCGGCACCGACGACGTACGGCTGCGGTACGCGGCGCTCGCCGACGTGCTCGACGCGTGCGAGGCGGTGTACGCCCGCCTCGTGCCCCGGCGGCCCGGGATGGTCGCCCGGATTCCCGGCTGGGAGCGGCTGTGGCTGCTCGATTCGGAGAGCGACCGGAGCGGTGCCTCGCCCCTGCAGTGCGTGGTCGCGGAGCGGGACGGGGAGGTCGTGGGGTTCGTGCGGTACCGGGTCAAGGCGGACTGGGAACCGGCCGGGCCCAGGGGCACGGTGGTGGTCTCCGACCTGGAGGCACTGGATCCGGCCACGCACGGCGCGCTGTGGCGGTTCCTGTTCGACCTCGACCTCACCTCGCGGATCGACGTCCGGCGGCGGCCGGTCGACGAGGCCTGGCAGTACCTCGTGTCCGACGTCCGGCGCTGTTCGCTGCTGGTGCGGGACTCGCTGCACGTACGGCTGGTGGACGTGGGCGCCGCGCTCCAGGCGCGGACCTATCAGGCGCCGGTGGACGTGGTGTTGGAGGTCGAGGACTCCTTCTGCCCCTGGAACGCGGGGCGTTGGCGGCTCAGCGGGGACACGAAGGGCGCGTCGTGCGACCGTACGACGGACCCGGCCGACCTCGCCCTGTCGGTACGGGAGTTGGGGGCGGCCTACCTCGGCGGCGTGAGCCTCGCCGCGCTGGCGGGGGCGGGGCTGGTGCGGGAGCTGCGGCAGGGGTCGCTGGCCGAGGCGGCGGTGGGGTTCGGGTCGGCGGTGGCGCCCTGGCTGCCGCACGGGTTCTAGGTCCCGCTCAAGGTCTCTGGGTCCCGCTCAAGGCCTCTGGCAGGTCGGGCACCAGAAGAGGTTGCGGGCTGCGAGGCCGGCGGTGCGGATCTCGCCGCCGCAGAGGTGACAGGGCAGGGTGGCCCTGCGGTAGACGTAGACCTCGCCGCCGTGGTCGTCGACGCGGGGCGGGCGGCCCATCGCCTCGGGGGTGTGCTCCGGGCGGACGGTGTCGATGCGGTTGTTCCGCACGCCCTCGCGCATGAGCGCGACGAGGTCCGTCCAGATCGCGTCCCACTCGGCGGGGGTGATGTCCTTGCCCGCGCGGTACGGGTCGACGCGGTGCCGGAAGAGGACCTCCGCCCGGTAGACGTTGCCCACGCCCGCGATGACCTTCTGGTCCATCAGCAGGGCGGCGATCGTCGTACGGCTGCGGGAGATCCGCCGGTACGCGGCGTGCGGGTCGGCGTCCTCGCGGAGGGGGTCAGGGCCGAGGCGCTCGTGTATCGACTGCTTCTCGGCGGGGGTGATCAGGGCGCAGGTCGTGGGGCCGCGGAGGTCGACGTACGCCGTGGTGTTCGCGAGGCGGAGGCGGACCGTGTCGGTGGGCGGGGGTGCGGGGGCCGCGCCGAAAGTGACCTTGCCGAAGAGGCCGAGGTGGATGTGGACCCAGTCGGTGTCCCGGAAGCCGAGGAAGAGGTGTTTGCCGTGGGCCTCGGTGCGGGTGAGTTCGGAGCCGGTGAGGAGTGCGGCGGCGTCAGAGAACTTGCCCTGGGGGCTGGTGACGTGGGGTTTCGTGCCGGTGAAGGTTTCGGCGTAGTCCTGTGCCAGGCGGTGGATGGTGTGACCCTCGGGCACGGCGGTTCCTCTTTCGTCACATGCCCAAGGGCTGGATTTCGTGCAGGTCACCCACTCAGGGGCGCGGGGAACTGCGCGACCAGCCCCCACGCACCCGCACCCGACCACGAACCCCGCTGGAGGCTACTGCTGGGGGTGGTGGGCCGGGATCGCCGGCAGGTCGCCCGTCGTCTCGTAGTCGGACAGCATGTCGATCCGGCGCTGGTGGCGCTCGTCGCCGGAGAACGGGGTGGCGAGGAAGGTCTCGACGAACTTCGTCGCCTCCTCCGTGGAGTGCATGCGGGCGCCGACCGCGACGACGTTCGCGTTGTTGTGCTGCCGGCCCAGCGAAGCGGTCTCCTCGCTCCAGGCCAGGGACGCCCGCACACCCTTGACCTTGTTCGCCGCGATCTGCTCGCCGTTGCCGGAACCGCCGATCACGACGCCGAGGGAGTCGGCGTCGGCGGCGGTGCGCTCGGCGGCGCGGAGACAGAAGGGCGGGTAGTCGTCCTGGGCGTCGTAGATGTGGGGGCCGCAGTCGACCACGTCGTGGCCGGCCGCCTTGAGCCAGTCGACAAGGTGGTTCTTGAGTTCGAAGCCCGCATGGTCGGAGCCGAGATACACGCGCATGGAACGAGTGTGACACGGCTGTTTCGGGGCAGCAGCCCCGGGTGTCGGCGAGGAAAACAGTGAGCCTGGCAATGGAACCTCAAGGAAACCTCAAGTAACAATCTGGATTCAAAGGTTCACGAATTTCTTTGCCTCCGATTCACTGGACCGACCCGTACACCGCTCGTACGGGAATCCCCACACCCGGCACGAAGGAATTCCCCGAATGACTGGTCTCCAGGCCGGCCTCAAGAACCGTCACCTCTCGATGATCGCCATCGGCGGTGTCATCGGAGCGGGCCTCTTCGTGGGCTCCAGCTCCGGTATCGCCACCGCCGGACCCGGCATCCTGCTGTCGTACGCGCTCGTCGGCACGCTGGTCGTCCTCGTGATGCGGATGCTCGGTGAGATGTCCGCCGCGAATCCGAACTCCGGCTCCTTCTCGGCCCACGCCGACCGGGCCCTCGGGCGCTGGGCCGGTTTCTCCATCGGCTGGCTGTACTGGTTCTTCTGGGTCGTCGTGCTCGCCGTCGAGGCGACCGCCGGCGCCAAGATCCTCGAAGGGTGGATACCCGCCGTACCGCAGTGGGGGTGGGCGCTGATCGTGATGGTGGTGCTGACCGCCACCAACCTCGTCTCGGTGGGGTCCTACGGCGAGTTCGAGTTCTGGTTCGCCGGGATCAAGGTCGTGGCGATCGGGGCGTTCATCGTCATCGGCCTGCTCGCGGTGTTCGGCGTCCTGCCGGGTGTCAACGCCGACCAGGCGGGGCTCTCCAACCTCACCGACCACGGCGGTTTCCTGCCGCACGGGCCCGGCGCCATCCTCACCGGCGTCCTGCTCGTCGTCTTCTCCTTCATGGGCAGCGAGATCGCGACCCTCGCGGCCGGTGAGTCGGAGGACCCGCAGCGGGCCGTGACCAAGTCGACCAACAGCATCATCTGGCGTATCGCGGTCTTCTACCTGGGTTCCATCTTCGTCGTCGTCACGCTGATCCCGTGGGACTCCAAGTCCATCCAGGACGACGGTTCCTACGTCGCCGCGCTCGACTCCCTCGGGATCGCGCACGCCGGTCAGATCATGAACGTCATCGTGCTGACCTCGGTGCTGTCCTGTCTCAACTCCGGCCTCTACACGGCCTCCCGGATGGCCTTCTCGCTCGGCGAGCGGGGCGATGCGCCGAGGGCGTTCGCGCGGGTCAACGGGCGGGGTGTGCCGATGGCCGCGATCCTCGCGTCGGTGGTGTTCGGCTTCGTCGCCGTGTTCTTCAACTACCTCTCCCCCGACAAGATCTTCCTCTTCCTCGTCAACTCCTCCGGTGCGGTGGCCCTGTTCGTCTGGCTCGTCATCTGCTTCTCGCAGCTGCGGATGCGGAAGATCATCCAGGCCGAGGCGCCGGAGAAGCTGGTCGTGAGGATGTGGCTGTACCCGTATCTGACCTGGGCGACGGCCGCGTTGATCGTTTTCGTCCTCGGCTACATGCTGACCGACACGGAGCACGACGGGCGGGAGACCGTGCTGCTGTCGCTGCTCGTCGCGGCGGTGGTGCTGGTCATCGCCGTGGTGAAGGAGAAGGTCGGGCGCGGGCGTAGGGCTTCGGCGTCGGCCGGTGAGGTGACGGACAAGGTCTCCGTCGGCTGAGCGGACGGCTGAACGGACGTGCGTCAAGGGCCTCGTGGCGTGTGCCGCGGGGCCCTTTCGCCGTTCGCCGTGCCGGTTCACAGCACGGTGAAGCCGGCCTTCACCTTCCCGTACGTCTCGAGGGCCTGCGTCTCGATGTCCGGCTGGTACCAGGTGTTGATCTGGTACGACTTGCCGCCCTCGTTGAAGCCGAGCAGCTGGGCGTGCCACGGGACGCCGCCGAGGGTGAAGGTGTACTCCCAGACGACCGCGGGGTGATCGCGGAACGTCGTCTCCTCCAGGCGGATCTTGGCGTAGTCCTGGCCCTGGTGGGCGTTCTGCTCGGAGGTCCGCCAGGTCTCCATCAAGTCGCCTCGGGCGAGGGAGGACTTGGCCGCGAGTTCCTGCTTTCCGTCGGGCGAGGTGTAGTGGACCTCGGCCCCCGTCTTCACGTCCCGCCGCCAGCCGGTGGGGGTCGCCCACGCGAATCCACCGGCCTCCTCGTGTGCGCCGGGCGGGAGCGAGCGGGGGCGGGAGGTGCCCTCGACGGTGGAGGACGGGGGGCCGGCGGGTGGAGAGGCGCCGGACTCCGGGGCGGAGGCCGAGGCGGACGGGGAGCCGCCCGCCTTGTCGTCGCCGGGCGGGCCGGAGGTGGTGGCGAGGATGATCGCGACCACGGCAGCACCTGCGGCGACCACGCTTCCTGCGGCGACCAGGGTGGTACGACGCCCACCGCGGCGGGGGGTGGTGGGGAGTTCACCCGGGGGCACGCGGTGGGGGTGCGGACCGAGGATCAACGCCGGGGCGGGGTCGGGGTCGGGGTCGGGATCCTGGCCCGGGTGGGGTCGCGTACGGGGATCGGCGGCGGGGTCGTCGGTGCTGCCGGGGTGAGGTCCGGTACGGGGATCGGCGGCAGGGTCCTCGGTGTCGATGCCCTGTCCGCCGCTGCCGGTGCCTCCCTGCGCCGCTCCTTGAGCGGGGCGGGGGGCAGGATCCTGGCCAGCACGGGGTCGGGTACGAGGATCTGCGGCGGGGCCGTCGGTGTCGATGCCCTGTCCGCCGCTGCCGGTGCCTCCCTGCGCCGGCTGCCCCTGCTCGGGGCCGGGAACGAGGTCCTGGCCCGAGTGGTGGGGGCGGCGGTGGGTCGGCGCGTCCGGCATCGGGAAGTACTCCGTGGGGGCGCCCGCCGCGAGGGAGTCCTGGGTGGGGGCGCTCGCGAGGGGCGTACTGGTCGTGGTGGCCCCTGCCCGGAGTACGGCTCCCACCGAGCTCTCGGACGGCACCTCCGACCGAACCTCCGAACGCTCCTCCGAAGCGGCCTCGGTCGAGGCACTGGCGATGTGGTCGGCCGAGGCCTCCTGGGATCCGGACGGCAGGAACGGCCGCGCAGGGGACGGGTGTTCGGGCTGCGCGGCTACGGCCTCGTCACCCGGACCGTCCGGGCCCGCGCCCCCGGTCCCGGCCGACTCCGACGAGCCACGCCCGAGTGCCACGCCATCCGACGGCTCCGCACCCTCGGCGACAGACCGAGGCCCTTCCGGCCCCCGGGACTCACGCCCGACCGGCACGCCATCCGACGGCTCCGTCGGCTCCCTCGGCTCGGCCGCAGACCGGGACTCCTCCGACGCTGAGTCCGAAACCCTCTCAGCACCCGCACCCGCACCCGAGAAGCCCGGCACCGCATCCGACGGCTCCATGACGGCAGGCTCATCCACGGCCGCCTCGGGCCCGGCATCCGGCTCCGGCACCCTCGGATCCCGTACCGCCCGTACGATCCCGTTCTCCAGATAGACCGGTGTGGGCGACTCCCCCGGTGCCCACGGCCCCGGGCTCGGCGAGGTCTCCGAGGAGCGTCCGTCAGTTGACGTATCCGGCGAGTCTCCCCGCGCGTCCTGTGAGGCTCCCGGTGATTTCGGGGTTCCTGGGTCGCCCGGGATACCGGATCCGTCCGGACCTGCCGAAGCGTCTGAACCACCCGCCGTTCCTGGAGCCCCCGCAGTCCCAGAAGTGCCCGGCCCCCTTGGATCACTCGGCTCCCCGTCAGCCGACGCCGGCGCAGAACTCCCCGCTCCCTCCCGTCCCGGCACCGCCTCCGCCAGGTGATCCCCCTCAACCTGCCCGGACCCCGCCGAAGCCCGCGCAGAGTCCTCCCGCTCCCCGTCCGCCCCACCGGCGCCTCCCCCCGGCTCCCTCCACTCACCCCGCTGCAACGGCCCGGTGTCGCCGGTGTCATCCCCCGCCCCCATCCTCAACGTCGGCGTAGGCGCTGGGAACGCGACCGTGTGCAGGGTCGACTCCACCTCGTCCAGGGCCGGGCGTATCGACGGGTCCTTCTCCAGCAGGGCCGTCAGGAGATCGGTCAACGGGCCTGCCACCGCGGGGAGTTCCGGCTCCTCGTAGAGGACGGCGTGCAGCGTGGCCAGGGTGGTGTCGCGGGAGAACGGGGAGCGGCCGCCCAGGGCCGCGCACAGCGTCGCTCCCAGGGACCAGATGTCCGACGGCGGGCCCTGCGGACGGCCCGAGACCCGCTCGGGGGCCATGTAGTCGGGGGAGCCGACGAGCATGCCGACCATGGTCAGCGCCTCGGCGTCCTGCATCGCGGCGATACCGAAGTCGGTGAGCACGATCCGGCGGCCGGTGCGTTCGCCGGACTCCACCAGGACGTTCCCGGGTTTGATGTCCCGGTGCAGGACGCCGCGCGCGTGGACCTGGCGCAGAGCCCGCACCAGCCCCAGGCCGAGCAGCGCCGTTTCGCGCGGGCCCAGTGGGCCGTCCTCCGCCGTCATGCGTTCCAGGGAGCGGCCGTTGACCAACTCCATGACGATCCAAAGGCGTTCGCCCTCGTCCACGACGTCGTAGACCCGTACGACGTTGGGGTGGTCGATGCGGGCCGTGGCCCTGGCCTCGCGCAGGGTCCGTTCACGGCGGGTGCGGGTGTCCTCGGCGTCGAGGCCGTCGATCCGCATCTCCTTGACCGCGACCTGCCGGTCGAGCATTTCGTCGGCGGCCCGCCACACCCGCCCCATTCCCCCCTGGCCGATACTTTCGACGAGGCGATAGCGTCCTGTCACCAGGAGCCCTGGAACTCCGCCGCGCCTCGTATTTCCCGTGTCTCCCGTATTCCCCGGCAATCCGCTGCACCCCCTCAACGATGCCCCGACCGGAACACAATGGTCACACTTCGCGCCGTACCAGCATAGTGCGGAGAAATCTTGTGGTACCTCTTCAAGTACTGCGAATTCAGGCGCAGCCAAGGGGGACGAACATGAGTTCTCGTCGTATGACGACCATCGCCGGATCGCTGGTCACGGCATCCTTCTCGACGGTGATGATCTTTTCCTTCGCCGCGAGCGCGGACGAGGGACCCGCAAGCAGCAAGGGGGGAAAGGCCGTTGACGAGGCGCCGGCGGGCGTGAAGCCGACGACGACACTGCCCGGGACGATCTCCGTCGACAACAACTCGCAGAAGACCGACCTCACGGCCACCGTGAAGAACGACGGGAGCAAGGACAGCGGAAAGATCAGGCTTTTGGTCGTCGGGTTCGACGGCATGACGGTCAAAAACGTTCAAGGCTGCTCTCAGATCGAAGAAAAGGATCTGCCGGAGGGTTCGAACAGCGCTTTCGTCTGCCCCATCGACAATCTCGCGGCCGGTAAGTCGAAGTCGTACGCCGTCGATGCGACATTCGATCTCAAGAAGACCGGAAAGATCTGTCTGCCGGTGCAGGACGGTGACGGGAAGAAGACGTTCTGGCAGCAGGGCCCGGTTCCGTTCGGCACGACGAATCCGTCGCCGAACGCCCCGGCCACTCCGCTGCTGCTGGGCACCGACAACAAGCCGGTGGCGCCCGGTGGTGACACCCCGGGCGAGTTGCCGAAGACCGGTGTCGGGCGGGACCTGTTGCCGCTCGGGACCGCGGGCGCCTCGCTGATGGCGGCGGGCGTGGCGGGGCTGTGGTGGTCGCAGCGGCGGCCGCAGCGCACCGGCTGATCGAGAGCGGGAAAACAGTGGAGGCATGACCTGACGGATCGTCAGGTCATGCCTCCAGCAGGTTCGGCATGCCCCGCATGCCCCGCATGCCCCGCATGAGCACCTTTCAGCGCTTGACGAGCTTCCAGGCGGTGGGCAGGACGCCCATCGCCAGGGCCGCCTTGAGGGCGTCGCCGAGGAGGAAGGGGGTGAGGCCGGCCGCGATCGCGGCGGACAGCGACATGCCGGCGGCGTAGGCGAGGTACGGGACGCCGACCGCGTAGATGATCGCCTCGCCGACCAGCATGGCGCCCGCGGTCCGCCATACGTTCCGGTCGGCGCCGCGGCGGGCCAGGGCGCCGACGGCGGCGGAGGCCAGGATCATGCCGAGGATGTAGCCGAAGGAGACGGAGAACCCGGAGGTGCCCTGGGCGAACCACGGGAGTCCGGCGAGGCCGGCCAGCGCGTACAGGGCGAGGGAGGCGACACCGCGGCGGGCGCCGAGGGTGGTGCCGACGAGCAGCGCGGCGAAGGTCTGGCCGGTCACCGGCACCGGGGAGCCCGGCACGGGCACGGCGAGCTGCGCGGCGAGGCCGGTGAGCGCGGCGCCGCCGGCCACGAGCGCGATGTCCCGGACGCGGGAGGCGGGGATCAGGTCGGCGAGGACCTGGCCGGTGCGGACCTGGCCGGTGCGGGCGGGGGCGACGGCGGTGCTCATGGGGACTCCGCGAGGGTGGGAACGGCGGGGGACATCGTGACGCTATCCCAGCGCGTTCCGGCCGATCACCGTCAGCGCCCGACAAAGGGGGGAGCGAGGGCTTGGTGGGCTCCGGACAAAGGATGCCGGTTACACCTGGTTCGGCGTGATGCCTGTCACTGAGGTGAGGTGGCGCCGGCTACAGGGGCGCGGGGTCGGGCCGCTGTGGGGAATCACCGAACGAACGGAATCGACCGAACGAACCCTAGTGGTCTGGTCGGATTCACCGTTTCTGGCCTACCCTTCCAGGCATGGTCGCCCAGTCCCGGTACTTCTCCTCGCGTCGCCACGTCGACCTGCGACGCGTGGGCACGGCTGTCTGTCGCCGTCCGGTGTGAGGCGGGCTCCGGCGCGCCTCATCCTCCGAGACGTGTCGGCCCCCGTTCCCGAGGACGGTCTTCCATGCCCCGTACCGCGGTACCCCCTGCCACCGGTCCTTCCACTCGCCCTTCCGCTTCCCCCTCCACTCGCCCCTCCGCTTCCCCCTCCACTCCCCCTTCCACCTCCCGGCGCCGTACGAGCGCCAGCGTCGTCCTGCGGTCCGTGCTGGAGCACGGACCGGTGGCGCGCAGCACCATCGCCCGGCTGACCGGACTGTCCCCGGCGTCCGTGACGGACTACTGCTCCCGTTTCACCGAGCTCGGTCTGATCCGTGAGTCGGAGACGCCCCAGCGGTCCCACGGTGTGGGCCGCCCCCATATGCCGGTGGATCTCGACGAGTCACGGTTCGTCGTGGGCGGGGTCCATGTGGCCGTCCCCTACACGACCGTTGCGCTGCTCGATCTGCGCGGCCGGGTGGTGGCCGCACGGGAGCTCCGGCACAACGGGGCCGACGCCTCCGAGATCCTGACGCGAGCCGCCGACGGGCTCGCCGCACTGCTGGGGCGGTCGCCGCGGCTGCGCTGCCTGGGCGTCGGCTTCGCGGCCGGCGGCTGGGTGGACCGGGACTCCGGGACCGTCGTCGAGCACCCCCTGCTGGGCTGGCACGAGGTGCCGGTGCGGGAGGTGCTCGGTGCCCGGACCGGTCTGCCGGTCCATGTGGACGGGCACGCGCGGGCGTTGGTCAACGCGGAGCGGCTGTTCGGGCGGGCGCGCGGCAGCCGGAGCGTGCTGCACCTGTTCGTCGGCAACGTGGTGGACTCGGCGTTCGCCACCAACGACGAGGTGCATCACGGACCGCGCTCCCAGGCGGGCACGATCGCCCATCTGCCGGTGCCGGGCGGCACCGAGCCCTGCGACTGCGGGCGGACCGGGTGCCTGCAGGCCGAGCTGAGCGAGCGGACGCTGTGCCGACGGGCCCGGCAGGCGGGGATCGTCGAGGGCGTGAACCCGATGCACGTGGTCGCGGCGGCGGCCACGGGCGACCCGGCGGCGGCACGGCTGCTGACCGAGCGGGCGCGCGCCGTGGGCCGGGCGGCGCGGCTGCTCCTCGACGTGCTGAACCCGGAGACGGTCGTGGTGACCGAGGTCGGCATCCTCCACCGGGAGGACTGCCTCATCGCCCTGCGCGAGGGCGTCGGCGACGACCGCGCGGCGTCCGTCATTCCGTCGAGTTTCCCGGATTCCGTCCTTGCCGTGGCGGGCGGTTCGGTGGCTCTCGACGTGCTCTACCGGGATCCGTTGGCCGCGTCACCTGAGGCTATTTAATTCAGAAACTCCGAATGTTGACAGGGACTCCTTACGGCCGGGAACATCCTGTTCATGAGCCCGCACCTGTACTGTCGCGCCCTTTGTTGCTGACACGTTGCCCCGCGTGACGCGCTCATTTCCCCTGCATGAACTCATTTCTCCGTGACTTTCTCATGCACTGATTCAGGGAGTCTTCCCATGCCCTTTTCCCGCACGTCTGGAATCAACACGGCCGGAATCAGCACCTCCGGCATCGGCACGTCCGGCATCGACCGGCGGCTGTTCCTCACCTCGGTCCTCGGCGCCGCGGCCGGTGTCGCCGGCCTCAGCGGCTGCGCCGACAGCAGTGCCGCCGCCGACAGCAAGAACGCCCTGTCCGCCCCGCTCTCGGCCAAGGTCCCGGCCGGCACGAGCCTGAAGATCGCCTCGTACTCCGGCACGCAGCAACTACAGCTGAAACTCGGCAAGTTGGGCGCTCCGCCGTTCAAGGTGAGCAGCTGGGCCAATATCAGCGCCGGCCCCGACGTCATCAACGCCTTCCGCGCCGGCTCCCTCGACGTCGCCAACAACGCGGGAATCCCGCCGATCCAGGCGCACTTCCAGGGCTACGACGCGAAGATCGTCGCGATCAACATCACCCGCAAGCCGAACTACCTCTTCGCCACCAAGCCCGGCAGCGACATCCGCTCGGTCGGGGACTTCAAGGGCAAGAAGCTCGCGTTCTCGCAGGGTCAGGCCCAAGGGGTGGTCCTGCTGCGGGCGTTGAAGAAGGCCGGGCTCGCCTACGACGAGGTCAAGCTCGTCCCGCTGACCAGCAACCAGTTCTTCACGGCCCTGCAGTCCGGCCAGGTGGACGTGGCGCCGCTGCCCAACAGCCAGTCGCCCGCCTACTTCCAGCAGTACGGCCACAAGGGCGCCCGCGCCATCACCACCGACGTGGTCGACCTGCTCAACCTGCTGTGGGCGCCGACCTCCGTGCTGAGCGACCCCGCGAAGGCCGCCGCGGTCGCCGCCTACATCCCGTACTGGGCCAAGGGCCAGGTGTGGACGTACGAGAACCCCGACATCTGGAACGAGGAGTTCTACGTCAAGACGCAGAACCTGACCCTCGCCCAGGCGAAGGCCGTCACAGCGCTCGCCAACAAGCCGTTGTTCCCGCCGAGTTGGGACGAGGCGATCAAGTGGGAGCAGGAGACCGCGGATCTGCTGGCCGAGGGCGGCTTCGTGAAGAAGTTCGATGTGGGCGGCCTCTTCGACCACCGTTTCGAGGGCATCGCCGCGAAGGCCGTGCCCGCGGAGTACCGGAGGTGAGCGCCGTGACCACCGCGACCGCCACCACGACCGTGGCCGCCCCGGACGCTCCCCAGGTGCGCAGGCGCCGCCGGCTCTCCCCCGGCAAGCGTCTGCCCGCGGCCCGGCTCGTCGGCCCGGTTCTCTTCCTCGCGCTGTGGGCCGCCGCCTCCGCCGCGGGGCGGCTCGACCCGGCCGCGGTGCCCGCGCCCTGGACCGTGGTCAGGACCGGCGTCCATCTGTGGACCGCCGGGACCCTGCCCACCGACATGCTGACCTCGCTCCAGCGGGCCGCCTCCGGCTTCGCCATCGGTCTGGCCGCCGGTGTGCTGCTGGCCCTGGCCGCCGGGCTCAGCCGGGTCGGCGAGGCACTGATCGACGGGACGGTGAACCTCAACCGGGCGATCCCGACCCTCGGCCTGATCCCGCTGTTCATCCTCTGGCTGGGCATCGGCGAGTCCTTCAAGGTCGCGATCATCGCGATCGTCGTCTACATCCCGATCTATCTGAACACCCATGCCGCACTGGCCGGCATCGACCACCGCTTCGTCGAACTCGCCGAGGTGCAGGGGCTGTCGAGGTTCGCGTTCGTACGGCAGATCGTCATCCCCGGCGCGCTGCCCGGATTCTTCGTGGGACTCCGGCTCGGTGTCACCGGCTCCTGGCTGGGCCTGGTCGTCCTGGAGCAGATCAACGCCACCAGTGGACTCGGCTACATGATGTTCCAGGCCCAGAACTACGGCCAGAGCGATGTGATCCTCGTCGGTCTCGTGGTCTACGGGGTCTTCGGCCTGGTCTCCGACAGCGCGGTCCGTCTCGTCGAACGGAGGGTGCTGTCATGGCGCCGCACACTGAGCAGCTGACCCGGCCGGCCGTACGGATCCGGGGGCTGAGCCGGTCCTTCGACGGGCGTACGGTCCTCGACGGCATCGACCTCGACATCCCGGCCGGACAGTTCGTCGCCCTGCTCGGGCACAGCGGCTCCGGTAAGAGCACGCTGCTGCGGGCGGTGGCGGGGCTGGATCACGAGGTGGTGGGGAGCGGACAGCTGACGGCCCCCGAAAGGGTGTCCGTGGTCTTCCAGGACTCCCGGCTGCTGCCGTGGCGGCGGGTGCTGGACAACGTACTGCTGGGGACCGACGGGGAGGAGCGGGGGCGTGAGGCGCTCGCCGAGGTCGGTCTGAAGGGACGGGAAAGGGCCTGGCCGAACGAGCTGTCCGGCGGTGAGCAACAGCGCGCCGCACTGGCCCGGTCGCTGGTCAGGGAGCCCGAACTCCTCCTGGCCGACGAGCCGTTCGGGGCGCTGGACGCGTTGACCCGGATCAGGATGCACGCACTGCTGCGGGAGCTGTGGAAGCGGCATCAGCCCTCGGTGCTGCTGGTGACGCACGACGTGGACGAGGCGATCGCGCTGGCCGACCGGGTGCTGGTCCTGGAGGAGGGGCGGATCGGCCTCGACGAGACCATCGACCGCGACCGGCCGCGGGAGGAGTACCGGGCGCGGCTGCTGACGGCACTCGGAGTGACCACAGACGTCAGGTGACCGTCACCGGGGCGGTCCCCCGGAACCCGTCGGCCGTCAAGAACCTCGACCTCACCCGCCGGACCGGCCGACAGCAACCGACCGGCACCCAAAGACAAAGAGCCACCCCCGAGCACGGCACTCGAAGTGACCGCAGACGTCAGGTGACCGTCCCTGGGGGCTGCGCCCCCAGACCCCCATCGGCCCTGAAGGGGCCTCGTCCTCAAACGCCGGACGGGCTGAGCGCAGCCGGCCGGCACCCGAAAGCACACCGGACGGGCTGGCAGCAGCCGGCCGGCACCCGAAGCCACTCCCCCGAGCACGCCGCAAAGGACCCCCATGCCCCGCCACCTCCACCTCAACGCCTTCCTCATGAACACCGGCCACCACGAAGCCTCCTGGCGGCTGCCCGAGAGCGATCCCTTCGCGCATGTCTCGCTGGACCACTACGTCCACCTCGCCCGGATCGCCGAGCGCGGGACCTTCGACTCGCTCTTCCTCGCCGACGGGCCGCAGCTGTGGAGCAACCTCGCCCAGCGGCCCGCCGGTGCGCTGGAGCCGCTCACGCTGCTGACCGCGCTGGCGACGGCCACCGAGCACATCGGGCTGATCGCGACCGCCTCCACCTCCTACAACTCGCCCTACAACCTGGCCCGGAAGTTCGCCTCGCTGGACATCATCAGCGGCGGCCGGGCCGGCTGGAACATCGTCACCACGGCCGGCGCGGAGGCCGCCCGCAACTTCGGCCTGGACGCGGAACCCGCGCACGCCGAGCGGTACGCCAGGGCCACCGAGTTCCTCGACGTGGCCCTCAAGCTCTGGGACAGCTGGGAGGACGACGCGATCGTCGGCGACAAGGCGGCCGGCGTCTGGGGCGACGACGAAAAGATCCACCCGCCCCGCCACCGGGGGACGTACTTCAGCGTCGAGGGCGCCCTCAACGTGCCCCGCACACCGCAGGGTTACCCCCTGCTCGTGCAGGCCGGTTCCAGTGAGGACGGCAAGGAGTTCGCGTCCCGGTACGCGGAGGCCGTGTTCACCGCCCAGCAGACCATCGAGGACGCCCGGGCCTTCTACGCCGACCTCAAGGCGCGGACCGCACAAGCCGGTCGCGACCCCGAGCACATCAAGGTGCTGCCCGGCATCGTCCCCGTCATCGGCGCCACGGAGGCCGAGGCGCTCGCGAAGGAACAGGAGCTGGAGGACCACATCGTGCACCGGCACGGCGTGGCCAACCTGGAACGGCTGCTGCAACTGCCCGCGGGCGCCTTGGAGTTGGACCGCCAACTGCCCTCCGACCTGCCACCGGAGTCCGCCGTCGAGGGCGCCAAGAGCCGGTACACGCTCGTCGTGGAGCTGGCCCGGCGCGACCGCCTCACCGTGCGGCAGCTGATCGGACGGCTCGGCGGCGGCCGCGGTCACCTCACCTTCGCCGGCACGCCCGAGCAGGTCGCCGACGCCATCGAGACCTGGTTCACACAGGGCGCCGCCGACGGCTTCAACATCATGCCCCCGGTGCTCCCCTCGGGACTCGACGCCTTCGTCGACCACGTCGTCCCGATCCTGCGCACCCGCGGCCTGCTCCGCACGGAGTACGGACCGCGCCGCACGCTGCGGGAGCGCTACGGCCTCCCCCGTCCCGCCAACCAGCACGTCCAGCCCGTCCACGCCTAGGAAGGACCCATCCCCATGTCCGGTATCGAGATCCGCAAGGTCACCGCGAACATCGGCGCCCACGTCTCCGGTGTCGACCTCTCCAAGCCCCTGGACGAGGACACGGCCACCGCGCTGCGCGACGCCCTCAACACCCACAAGGCGCTGGTCTTCAGCGAGGTGAACCTCGACGACGAGGGCCAGCAGGCCTTCGCCCGGCACTTCGGCGAGCTCACCACCGCCCACCCGACGGTGCCCGCCGTCAACGGCACCCCGAACGTCCTGCCCGTCGACAGCGAGGGCGGCCAGGCCGCCAACCACTGGCACACCGACGTCACCTTCGTCCTCAACCCGCCCCAGGCCAGCACCCTGCGCAGCCTGACGATCCCGCCGTACGGCGGCGAGACACTGATCGCCAACTCGGCGGCCGCGTACCGGAATCTGCCGGAGCCCCTCAGGCGCCTCGCCGACGACCTGTGGGCCGAGCACACCAACGACTACGACTACGCCGTGCCGCGGGAGAGCCTGGACGAGGAACAGGCCGCGCGGCGCGCCCAGTTCACCTCGATCAAGTACCGCACGGTCCACCCGGTGGTCCGGGTGCACCCGCTGACGGGTGAACGCGGGCTGTTCATCGGCGGGTTCGCGCAGCGGATCGTGGGGCTGTCGACGGGTGAGTCCCGCAAGATCCTCGACCTGCTCCAGGCGTACGTGACCCGCCCGGAGAACCTGCTGCGCCACCGCTGGTCGGAGAACCAGCTGGTCCTGTTCGACAACCGCATCACCCAGCACTACGCCGTCGACAACTACGACGGTCTGCCGCGCCGGCTGCACCGGGTGACCGTCGCCGGGGACGTCCCGGTGGGCATCGAGGGCAAGGAGAGCTACTCGATCGAGGGCGACGCCTCGCACTACACGGCCGTAGCCGCCGTAGCCGCGTAGTCACAGCCGGTGCCCGAGCCGTCCACAGTGTGGGCGGTCACCCCTGCGACCAGGGGAGACCGCCCACACTGTGGGCGTTTTTTCCCCTGTCACGCCCGTCTCACGCACTGGACGAACCGCGCCCATGCCCAGCTCCACCGTCAGGACCCCACAAGGGTCCGACGCCTCGCTCTCCCACGGCCTCAAGCAGCGCCATCTGTCGATGATCGCCCTCGGCGGGGTGATCGGCGCCGGGCTGTTCGTCGGTTCCGGCGCGGGGATCGCCGCCGCCGGACCGTCGATCGTCCTCGCCTACACCCTCTCCGGCCTCCTCGTGATGCTGGTGATGCGGATGCTCGGCGAGATGTCGGCCGCGTATCCCTCCTCCGGCTCCTTCTCCGCGCACGCCGAGCGGGCGATCGGCCCCTGGGCGGGCTTCACCGCCGGCTGGTCCTTCTGGATCCTGCTGTGCACGGCCGTGGGCCTGGAGGGCATCGGCGCAGCGAAGATCGTGACCGGCTGGCTGCCGGGGACCCCGGAATGGGCCTGGGTGGCCCTGTTCATGCTGGTCTTCTGCGTCACGAACCTGGCCGCGGTGAAGAACTTCGGCGAGTTCGAGTTCTGGTTCGCGGCCCTGAAGGTCGGCGCGATCGTCCTGTTCCTGGTCCTGGGGGTGCTCGCGGTCGCCGGACTCCTGCCGGGCACGGCGGCCCCGGGCACCGCGAACCTCACCGGCCGCGGGGGTTTCTTCCCGGGCGGCGGCGAGGGCCTGGTCGTCGGCCTGCTCGCCTCCGTCTTCGCGTACGGCGGTCTGGAGACGGTCACCATCGCGGCCGCCGAGTCCGAGGACCCGGTGCGGGGCGTGGCGAGCGCGGTCCGTACGGCGATGTGGCGTATCGCGCTGTTCTACGTCGGCTCGATGGCGGTCATCGTCACGCTGGTCCCCTGGGACGCGAAGGCGGTCGTGGAGAAGGGCCCGTACGTCGCCGCCCTCGACGAACTGGGCATCCCGGGGGCGGGTCAGGTGATGAACGTGATCGTGCTGGTCGCCCTGCTGTCCGCGATGAACGCCAACGTCTACGGCTCCTCGCGCATCGCCTACTCCCTGGTCGAGCGGGGTCTGGGGCCCCGGTTCCTGGGCCGGGTCTCCGGTGGGGTGCCGCGCGTCGCGGTGCTCGCCTCCAGCGTGTTCGGCTTCGTCTGCGTGGTGCTGAGCTACTGGCGCCCCGACGACGTCTTCTCCTGGCTCCTCAACATGATCGGGGCGGTCGTCCTGGTCGTCTGGGGCTTCGTCGCCGTCTCCCAACTGCGGCTGCGCCGCGCCCTGGAGCGCCAGGCGCCCGGGATGCCGACCGTCCGGATGTGGGGCTTCCCGTATCTGACCTGGCTCGCTCTGGCCGGCATGGCGGCGATCCTGGTCCTGATGGCCGGGGAGCCGGGCACCCGCGTGCAGCTGTACGGGACGGGCGGCATGACGCTGGTCCTGGCGGGCGCGGGATACGCCTGGCAGAAGGCGCGCGCCGAGGGCTGACCCCCACGCGCCTCGAAGGCCCGCGGCGCCCCTCCCGAAAGACCCCCCGGTTCACCCGCGGGGGTCTTTTTGTTGCTAGCGTGTAGTTGCAAGCTCTTTGCAATAAGAGGTTCGGAGGGGGACCCACCCATGCCCGTCTACACGTTGCCCGACCTGCCGTACGACTACTCCGCGCTCGCGCCCGTGATCAGTCCCGAGATCATCGAGCTGCATCACGACAAGCACCACGCGGCCTATGTGAAAGGGGCGAACGACACGCTGGAGCAGCTGGCGGAGGCGCGGGACAAGGAGTCCTGGGGAGCGGTCAACGGGCTGGAGAAGAACCTGGCCTTCCACCTGTCCGGGCACATCCTGCACTCCATCTACTGGCACAACATGACCGGCGACGGCGGCGGCGAGCCGCTGGAGGCCGACGGGGTCGGCACGCTCGCCGACGCGATCGCCGAGTCGTTCGGATCGTTCGCGGGCTTCAAGGCCCAGCTCACCAAGGCCGCGGCCACCACGCAGGGCTCCGGCTGGGGGGTGCTCGCCTACGAGCCGCTCAGCGGGCGGCTGGTCGTCGAACAGGTCTACGACCACCAGGGCAACGTCGGCCAGGGCTCGACCCCGATCCTCGTCTTCGACGCCTGGGAGCACGCCTTCTATCTGCAGTACAAGAACCAGAAGGTCGACTTCATCGACGCCATGTGGGCCGTCGTCAACTGGCAGGACGTGGCCCGCCGTTACGAGGCCGCCCGGTCCCGTGCGGATGTGCTGCTCCTGGCGCCCTGACGGGACCGCACCGAAACGTCCCGCCTCGTGATCGTCTTCTCAACCTTCATGCGGGCGGGCGGAATGACCGAAGCCCCCGCGAGGACGTGACTCGCGGGGGCTTCCCAGGTCCGGTCAGGGCTTGCGGGCCAGACCGCCGTGCTGGCCGATGGGTGCGGGGACCGTGTCGCCGTCCGGGCGCCACAGCGGAACGGAGACCACGCCCGGGTCCACCAGCTCCAGGCCCTCGAAGAACGCCTGGATCTTGTCGACCGGACGCAGGAAGTAGGGCACCGCGCCGGTCTCGTTGTAGGCGTCCTGGGCGTGTTCGTAGTCCGGGTCGGTGCCGCGGGAACCGTCGTTGACGCACAGGTAGCTGCCCGAGGGCAGGCCCGCCACCAGGCGGCGGACCAGGTCCCGGGCCAGGTCGTAGTCGGCGACATGGCCCAGCAGGCCGCTGAGGATCAGGGCCGTGGGGCGGGCGAGGTCGAGGGTCCGGGAGGCCGCCTCCAGGATCTTCTCCGGCTCGTAGAGCGTCAGGTCCTCGTACGCCGTCTCGCCCTCCGGTGTGGAGGTGAGCAGGGCGCGGGCGTGGGCGAGGACCAAGGGGTCGTTGTCCACGTAGACGATCTTCGATTCGGGGGCGATGCGCTGGGCGACCTCATGGGTGTTGTCGACCGTGGGCAGCCCGGTCCCGACGTCCAGGAACTGGCGGACGCCCGCCTCCTCGACCAGGTAGCGGATGCTGCGGCCGAGAAAGGCGCGGCTGCTGCGGGCGATCGTGACGATGCCCGGGAAGACGGCGGTGTAGGCGTCGCCGGCCGCCTCGTCGACGGGGTAGTTGTCCTTGCCGCCGAGCCAGTAGTTCCAGATCCGGGCCGAATGCGGCACCGAGGTGTCGATCTCCGTCATGGGCCTATCGTGCTACGACCGGTCCTGTTCGCACGGCACATTGAGGGAGAGAAGTGCGCCGGATCCGTCGTCATCGAGGCGGAGTTCGGTGATCGCCGCGTTGCGCAACCGGGGGAACACTCTGCGGTACTGCCCGAGCGGGATCGACAGCAGTCTGCACAGCACCAGTCGCAGCAGGGTGTTGTGGGCGACGACCAGGACGCGCTCGCCGGGGTGGGCGGCGGCGATGCGGCGCAGGGCGCCGGCTCCACGGACGGCGGCTTCGCGCGGGTCCTCCGCGCCGGGGAAGGGGTACGTCACCGGGTCCGCAATGTAGGCCTCGGCCGCGTCGGGCACCTCGGCGGCGAACTCCGCGAGGGTACGGCCCTCCACCACCCCGAAGTCGCACTCCCTGAGGCCGGGTTCGCGGTGCGGAGAGACGCCGAGGGCACGGCAGGCCGGGTCGGCGGTGGCGATCGCCCGCGACAGGGGGGACGTCCAGATCGCGTCGGGACGGTGTACGGCGGCCCACTGCCCGAGCGCCTCCGCCTGGGCCCGCCCCTCGTCGGTGAGCCCGATGTCGCTCACGCCCGCGTAACGGTTCTCTGCATGCCAGATGGTCTGTCCGTGCCGGACCAGCAGCAGGGTCGTGCTCGTGCTCATGGTGTGGTCCCGTCGGTAGGTGCGGCGCCGTCGTGGTTCCCCGCGCCTCTTGGTGGGTGGGAGCACCGGCCGGTGTCCCGGTCCAGTCGGCTGTGCGCATGGGCCGCGATCGGGGCGGGGAGCCAGCCGCGGCTGGTGAGTTCGTCGACGAGACGGGCGTACGGCTCGGCGAAGAGTGCCGTGCGGCCGGGGCGCGGGTCCACGACCGTGCGGATGCGGACCATGTGCTCGGCGGCCTCCGCCAAGGGGGTGCCGGTCGTGCCGTGCAGCGCCAACGCCGCCATCCCCAGGGCCGGTTCGGTCTGTTCGGGGATCCGGGCCGGGCGGCCGAGGATGTCGGCGCGGAGCTGGTTCCAGTACCGGCTGCGGGCCGCGCCGCCGGTGAGGGTGAGGGGGCCGTCGAGCGGGGCGCCCAGGTGGTGCAGGTAGTCGAGGCAGAGGCGTTCCGCGAACGCGACGCCCTGCAGGAGCCCGGCCCAGCGGTCGGCGTCGTCGGCCGGGGTGCCGAGCTGGAACGCGGTGGCGTCCGGGGCGAGGAAGGGGAACCGCTCCCCTCGCGACACCAACGGGTAGGCCACCGTGCCGGACGGCTCGAACGCGGCCGCCCGTTCGTCCATGCCCCGGGGGTCCGCGTCCCTCGGGAGCGCCCCCGCGCCCACGCTCGACGCCCCGCCGGGCAGCCAGGTGCCGCCCGGCGCACGGTGGTTGTAGACCACGCCGGCCGGGTCCCGGACCGGGTCCGGGGTGGCCCCCTTCAGCACGAGGGTGGTGCCGAGCACCGAGTTCCACGACCCGTGCCGCAGGGCGCCCGCGGCGATCTGGGCCGCGCAGCCGTCGGTCATCCCCGCGATGACGGGCGTGCCGGCGGGGATACCGGTCGCCTCCGCGGCGGCCGCGCAGACCTCGCCGAGCCGGGTGCCGGGGAGGACGACCTCGGGGAGATCCAGGGCGACATCCGGCCAGGCGCCGCGTTCGACGTCGTAGCCCGTCTTGAGCGCGTGGCTGGAGTCGGTGGGCACCGGTCCGCCGGTCAGGCGTGCGGTGACGACGTCCGGCTGGTGGGTGACCCGGCCGCCCTTCCCGCCGTACTCCCGCGCCAGCCACAGCGCCTTCGGCAGCGCCCACGTGTCCTGGACCGCCAGCCCCGCCTCCCGCAGCCCGGCCGCCTCGGCCGCCGCGCGTGCGTCGTCGTACATGAGCGCCGGGCTCACCGGCCGGCCCTCCGCGTCGGTCAGCAGGACCGTCCCGGACGTCCCGCACACCGCGAGGCCGCCGATCCGTACGCCCGTCAGGGTGAGAAGCGCGGACCGGGACGCCGTACGCACCGCCTCCCACCACCGCTCCGGATCCTGCTCGTGCCGCACGCCCTCGCGCCGGCCGCCGAGCGGGGCGGAGCCCTGGCCCAGCACGGTCCCGTCGACCGTGACCGCCAGCGCGCGCACGCTCTGCGTGCCGAGGTCGATCCCCAGCCACGCCGTCTCGTTCTCGTCAGTCATACCGGTCATCGGGGCCTCCCACCCGCACGGGGTCTATGCGTACCCGGGATTCGCGGCTCAACATCGTCTCAGTGAAGCGACGATCCGGAGGTCGACGATGACCCAGAGGACCGATCCCGTACGTGTCGTGGCGGCCGGCGACCACTTCGTCCTGCCGGGGCTGATCGCCGGGGCCGTCGAGGCCGAGCTGGGCGGCATCACCGCGCAGACGAAGGAGCTGACGCTCGGCTGGCCCCTGGAACCCTTCGGGCCCGTGGCGGAGGTGGTGGAGGCGAGCGACGCCGAGGACGAGCTGATCGAGGCGCTGGACGGCGCGGAGGTCCTCGTCACCCAGATGGGCCCGGTCACCGAGCGGGTGCTGAACGCCGCCGACAGCCTGCGGCTGGTCGTCGTGTGCCGGGGCGGCCCGGTCAACGTGAACCTCGACGCGGCCAGGGCCCGTGACGTACGGGTGTGCTTCGCGCCCGGCCGCAACGCCGCCGCCACCGCCGAGTTCACCGTCGGCATGCTGCTGGCCGCCGTGCGCCGCATCCCGCAGGCCCACGACCTGCTTGCCGGACAGGGCAGTTGGGAGGGCGGCGCCGCCTACTACACCTATGAGCACAGCGGCCTGGAGCTGGAGGACCTGCCCGTCGGACTCGTCGGCTACGGCGCCGTCGGCAGCCGGGTCGCGCGCGTGCTGTGCGCCTTCGGTGCGCAGGTCATGGTGTACGACCCCTATGTGCGCGGCGAGATCCACGGCCTGCGCGTGTCCTCCCTCGACCAGCTCCTCACCCGCTCCCGGGTGATCACCCTGCACGCCCGTCTCACCGCCGAGACCCGCGGCCTGATCGGCGCCCGTGAGCTGGCGCTGCTGCCGGAGGGGTCGGTCGTGGTGAACGTGGCCCGCGGACCCCTGGTCGACGAGTCCGCGCTGTGCGACGCCCTCGAAGCCGGCCGGCTCTCGGCGGCCGCCCTCGACACCTACGAGCACGAGCCGCTGCCCCCGGACTCCCGCCTGCGCGCCCTGGCCGACCGGGTCGTGTTGACCCCGCACCTCGGCGGGGCGAGCCGGGCGGTGGCCGAGAAGGCGGCGAGGATCGCGGCGGAGGAGGTGGGCCGCTGGGCGCGCGGGGAGCGGTTGGCGCACTGCTTGACGTGACCTAGGAGGGTTTTCTTCATGTACGTCGGTATCGATGTGGGCACGTCCGTCGTCAAGGCCGCCGCCTTCGACGCCGAGGGCCGTCAGCTGGCCGTCGAGTCGCGCCCGGTGGAGCTCTCCCTGCACGGCGGGTTCGTCGAGCAGGACATGGACGAGGTCTACGACGCCGTCGTCGACGTCCTCGGCAAGCTGACCGGGCGGGTGCCGGGGCCGGTGGAGCTGGCCGGGCTGACCGGTCAGGGCGACGGGGTGTGGCTGGTCGACGGGGAAGGGCGGCCGGTGCGGTCGGCGCTGTCCTGGATGGACGGGCGGGCGCACGAACTGCTCGACCAGTGGCTCGCCGACGGCACCTTCGAGACGGTGTTCCGGCGGACCGGCGGTGCGATGTTCCCGGGCTCGCCGGGACCGTTGCTGGCCTGGCTGGACCGGTACGACCCGAAGTCCCTGGACGCCGCCGCGACCGCCGTGTACTGCAAGGACATGGTCTTCCAGCGGCTCACGGGGGCCGCGCGGGCGACGACGGACGTGTCGGACGCGTCCATGCCTTTCCTCGACCCCCGGACCCGGACGTACGACAACCGGGTGGTGGAGCTGCTGGGACTCACCCGTCGCCGAAGGCTGCTCCCCCCGATCGGCGACCCGATCGCCACGGGTGAGGCGCGGGGTGACGGGCTGCCGTCCGGGACACGGCTCTCGAATGGGCCGTACGATCTGCCGGCCTGCGCGCTGGGCGCGGGGGTGGTGTCGCCGGGCGAGGGACTCCTCATCGTCGGCACATGTCTCGCCGCGCTCGTCGCCACCACCGAGCTGGACCTGACCGGGGAGCCGGCCGGGCTGTACATCAACACCGACCGGCCGGGGCACCGGCTGCGGGCGATGCCGGCGATGGTCGGGACGGCGGCGCTGGACTGGGTGCTGTCGACGACCGGCGTCACCCACGCCGAGGTGGACGACCTGCTGGCGGAGACGCCGCCGGGGGCGCACGGAGTCCGGGTGCTGCCGTATTTCGCCCCCTCGGGAGAGCGGGCCCCGTTCGTCGAGCCCCGTCTGCGGGCCGAGCTCAGCGGTGTCTGCCTGGAGACGACCAAAGCCGACCTGATCCGGGCGACCTGCGAGGGCATCGGCTACGCGGCCCGGCACTGTCTGGAGACCGCGGGGCTGACGGGGTCGTTGGCGGTGTGCGGCGGAGGCACCCGAAGCCCTGCGTGGATGCGGTTGCTGGCGGACGTGCTGGGGCGGCCGTTGCGGGTGGTCGAGGGCGAAGTGGGGGCCCGGGGGGCGGTGCTGGCCGCGGCCGAGCGGTACGGGGTTTCCCTGGACGCGGCTGCCTGGACCGAACCCACGGCGATCGTCGAGCCGGATCCGGGGCGTTCCGCGTACTACGCCAAGGGGTACGAGGAGCACCTGGGCCGACTGGAGGAGGCTCGGGGGCGGGCGAGGCGCTGAACGCGAGCGGGATCAGAAGATGCCAGGCCCTGGAGATGCGAGGAAGCTCGGAGCAAGCCCGGCGCCCATGATGCGGCGGGACCGATTCCGGGCTGACGCCTCGGGCCCGCGAGGACCTAACCTCGCGGGGCCGAGGCGGCCGGCCTCCGGCGACTGGGGGTCACATGCCGAAGATGCCGTGCCCGAACTGCGGCTCGTCCGAGGAGTTCGAACCGCTCAGGAGCGACAAGGAGAGGGCACACGTCCGGGCCAACAAGCCGAAGTGGGCCCCCCTGAACGCGTACCTCCGCTGCTCACGCGGGAGCTGCCGGCGATACCAGCGGCGGGGTGACGTGAACGACGGCGGCACCTTCCCCGAGCCGGAGAAGTGATCACAGGTTGCTGAAGTCCGGACCCTTCGTGCGCGTGCGCTTGAGCTCGTAGAAGCCCGGGACCGAGGCGACCGCGAGCGTGCCGTCCCACAGCCTCGCCGCGTCCTCGCCCTTGGGGGCCGGGGTGACGACCGGGCCGAAGAAGGCGATCTGCTCGCCGTCCGCGCCGGGGACCGCGATGACCGGGGTGCCGACCTCCTGGCCGACCTTCTCGATGCCCTCCTTGTGGGAGGCGCGCAGCTCGGCGTCGAACTCGAAGTCGTCCTGGTCGGCGTAGTCGATGAGGTCGGCGGGCAGGCCCACCTCGTCGAGCGCGGCGGCGATGGCCTCGACGGTCGGACCCTCGCCGTTGTTGTGGAATCGGGTGCCGAGCGCGGTGTAGAGCGGGCCGAGGACATCGGCGCCGTGCTTCTGCCAGGCCGCGGTGACCACCCGGATCGGCTTCCAGGCCTGGGTCGCCAGCATGTCCCGGTACTCCTCCGGCAGCTGGTCGAGCTTGTCCTCGTTGAGCACCGCCAGGCTCATGATGTGCCAGCGCACCTCGATGTCCCGGACCTTCTCGACCTCCAGGACCCAGCGGGAGGTCATCCAGGCCCAGGGGCACAGCGGGTCGAACCAGAAGTCGACGGGGGTCTTGGCGGTGGCGTTCGCGGTCTCGGACATGGGTCTCCTCAGAAGGGTGTTCGCTTCAACCCCAACACCGCTCGTCGCCCGCCCCATTCCCGGCTGACCGATGTCAGGAGCGCATGGCAGGATCGGGCCTGTCCGCATGCTGAACACGACCCGAGGGAGCATCGCCCGTGCCCGGTGAGAATCTGTCCCGTGACGAGGCCCGGGAGCGGGCCGCCCTGCTGTCCGTCGACGGGTACGAGGTGTCCCTCGACCTGCGCTCGGCGGTCGGTGACCAGGCCGGGGACGGTCCGCGCACCTTCCGGTCGGTGACCACGATCCGCTTCCGGTGCAACGAGCCGGGGGCCACGAGCTTCGCGGACCTGATCGCGCCGAGCGTCACGGCCCTCTCGCTGAACGGCCGGGACCTCGATCCCGGCGAGGTCTTCGACGGCTCCCGGATCGCCCTGGAGGACCTGGCCGCCGACAACGAACTGGTCGTCGACGCCCAGTGCGCCTACTCCCGCACCGGCGAGGGCATGCACCGCTTCGTCGACCCCGAGGACGGCGAGGTCTACCTCTACACGCAGTACGAGCCGGCCGACTCCCGCCGCGTCTTCGCGAACTTCGAGCAGCCGGACCTCAAGGCGCCCTTCCGCTTCGAGGTGCGGGCGCCCGAGGGCTGGACGGTGTGGAGCAACGGGGCCGGCTCGGAGAGCGACGGGGTCTGGCGGTTCGCGGAGACGAAGCCGATCTCGACGTACATCACGTGCATGGTGGCGGGGCCGTACCACTACGTGACGGACTCCTACGAGCGCGTCTTCGAGGACGGCACCCGGCTGGAGATCCCCCTCGGTGCCCTGTGCCGCAAGGGGCTCGCCCCCCACTTCGACTCCGACGACGTGTTCCTGGTCACCAAGCAGGGCCTGGACTTCTTCCACGAGCACTTCGACTACCCGTACCCCTTCGGCAAGTACGACCAGGCGTTCGTGCCCGAGTACAACCTCGGCGCGATGGAGAACCCGGGGCTCGTGACCTTCCGCGAGGAGTTCATCTTCCGCGGCAAGGTGACCCAGGCGTCCTACGAGGGCCGGGCCAACGTCATCCTGCACGAGATGGCCCACATGTGGTTCGGCGACCTGGTCACCATGGTGTGGTGGGACGACCTGTGGCTGAAGGAGTCCTTCGCGGACTTCATGGGCACCTTCGCCAACGTCGGCGCGACCCGCTTCACCGACGCCTGGATCACCTTCGCCAACCGCCGCAAGGCCTGGGCCTACCGCGCCGACCAGCTGCCCTCCACACACCCCATCACCGCCGACATCCGCGACCTCCAGGACGCCAAGCTCAACTTCGACGGCATCACGTACGCCAAGGGCGCCTCCGTACTGAAGCAGCTCGTCGCGTACGTCGGCCAGGACGCGTTCCTGGAGGGCGCGCGGCGCTACTTCAAGCGGCACGCGTACGGCAACACGCGCCTCGGCGATCTGCTGTCCGTCCTTGAGGAGACCAGCGGGCGGGACATGGGCGTGTGGGCGCGGTCCTGGCTCCAGACGGCCGGGGTCAACTCCCTCACCCCGCAGGTGCTGTTGAACGCCGAGGGGCGCATCGACGAGCTGGCGGTCCTGCAGGAGGCGGCAGAGTCGCACCCGGAGCTGCGGCCGCACCGGGTGGCGGTTGGCCTGTACCGCCGTACGCCCGAAGGAGCTCTGGAGCGGTACGCGCGCGCCGAGGTGGACGTCGACGGACCGCGGACGGTCGTGGCGGAACTGGCCGGTGCCGAGGCGCCGGAGCTCGTGCTGGTCAACGACGACGACCTGACGTACTGCAAGACCCGCTTCAACGCGGGCTCCCTGGAGACCCTCAAGGCGGGACTCGGTGACCTCACCGACCCGCTCGCCCGCGCCCTGTGCTGGTCGGCGCTGTGGAACATGACGCGGGACGCGCTGCTGCCCGCGCGGGACTTCGTGGAGCTGGTGACGCGGTTCGCGGGGCGCGAGTCGGACATCGGTGTGCTGCAGATGCTGCACGCCTGGGCCGATGCGGCGGTCACGCACTACGCGGCCCCCGACTGGCGCCCGCACGGCGCGGCACTGCTCGCCGAATGTGCCGGGCGCGAGCTGCTGGAGCGGGCCGAGCCGGGCAGCGAGCACCAGCTGGCGTGGGCGCGCTTCTTCGCCCGCACGGCCGAGGGCGCGGGCGGCTTCGACCTGTTGCAGGGGCTGCTGGACGGCACGACGACCGTCCCGGGTCTGAAGGTCGACCAGGAGCTGCGATGGGTGTTCCTGGAGCCGCTCGTCGTGCACGGGTTCGCCGACGAGAAGGCGCTGGAGGCCGAACTGGCCCGTGACGACACCGCGTCCGGCAAGCGCCATCAGGTGCGCTGCCTTGCCGCGCGTCCGTCGGCGGCGGTGAAGGCACAGGGCTGGGCGCAGGTCGTGGAGTCGGACGCGCTGTCCAACGCTCTGGCCGAGGCGACGATCGCGGGCTGGGGACAGCCGACCCAGCGGGAGCTGCTCGCTCCCTACGCGGAGAAGTACTTCGCGGTGATCGAGCGGATCTGGCAAGACCGTTCGATCCAGATCGCGATGAACGTCGTCTCCGGGCTGTTCCCGTCCCTCCAGGACTCGCGGGCGACGCTGGACGCGGCCGACGCGTGGCTGGCGGCGCACGAGGACGCGGCGCCGGCACTGCGCAGGCTGGTGCTGGAGGGGCGGGACGATCTGGCGCGGGCGCTGCGGGGGCAGGAGTGCGATGCGCAGGCCGTCAACCCCGTCAACCACGCGTGACCTTTGGCCTGAGCTTGGGCGCCCGGTAGCCGTTACGAAATCCGTTCCATAGCAGCCGTAACCCCTGGTCCCACCCGAATGGACCAGGGGTTTCCGGCCCCTACTCGGCATCCGAACACCCGTCCTTTAGTACCGCCTTGTCCGTATTTGTCGACAGGCGTGTAACAGCGGTTATCGGGCGGTCCGCAGGCGGGAACCTCCGCTGCATGAACCAGAACACCCCGGTCCCCCCGCTCTCCCCCCGCCCCCTGCGTCACCTCGCCGAGGTGCACCGCCGTGTCGTGACGGCCGGCCGGCTGCGCGCGACCGGCGTCTCGGTCGCCGAGGCCAACGAGCAGTGCCGGCCCGGCGGCCCCTGGCAGCAGCTCCTCCCGGGCGTCTTCCTGCTCCACCCGGGCCCGCCGACCAGCGAGGAGCGGCTGCACGCGGTGCTGATGTACGCGGCACGGGAGCAGAGCGCCGGGGTCCCCCTCCAGCCGGGCACGGAGGAGGAGCCGCACCGCCCGGTGTACGCGGAGGCGATGATCACCGGCCTCGCGGCGCTGACCCTGCACGGCTTCACCTCGACCCCGCCGCTGCTCTCCCTGGACCGGATCGACGTCCTGGTCCCGAGGATGCGCCGGCTGCGCTCGACGGGCGGCGTGCGGACCGTCCGCACCTCGGCGCTCCCCGCCGCCGAACAGGTCACCGGCGTCCCGGTCGCCCCGGTGCCGCGCGCCCTCGCCGACGCGGTCACCGAGCTCACGGACGCGGGCGCGGTACGCCGGCTCCTCACCGAGGCGGTACGCGGCGGCCACTGCGAACCGGCCGCTGTCGTGCGGGAGTTGACCAACGCCAAGCTGCTGAGCCGCCCGCACGTGGTGGACGCGGTGGACTCCCTGCTCGCCGAGGGCCGCGCCATCGCGGAGGACCGCCTGTACCGCATGGTCCAGGAGTACGGCCTGCCCGACCCGGTGTGGAACGTCGACCTGAGGCTGCCGGGCGGCCCCCACCTGGGCGGCCTGGACGCGTACTGGCCGGAGCAGGCGGTGGCGGTGGAACTGGACACCCGGGCTCCCCGCCAGGGCCACCGGGAGGACGACGACGCGCTCTGGTCCGAGTACGCCCGCAAGCGCGAGCACCTGGAGCGGCTCGGCATCACGGTCGTCCACATCACCCCGCGCAAGCTCCGGGACGCGATGGACCAGCAGGCGACGGTGGTCCGCACGGCCCTGATGGCCTCCGGCGACCGGGATCCCGCCGCCTATGTCGTGGTGCTGCCGCGGTAGTGACGGACCGGGGCAGCACCAGGAGGGGAGAGGAGGGGCCACGGCACGAGGGGAGCCGGGGGCCCCTCCTCGTGCGCGTGGCCGGCTCCTACTCTCCGCAGAACTCCGCCTCGATCACCGCGCCGGCGTCCCCCGACCAGTCGCCGTTGAAGTTGAAGGCGACGGAGTGCCTGCCGTCGGCCGTGGTCACGGCCACGGAGCTCGAGCCGTGGATGCCGCCGTCGTGACCCCACACCTGGACCCCGCAGCTCAGCTCGCGCTCCATCAGACCGAGGCCGTAACCGCCCTCCGGGTGCCCCGGGACGGCCACCGTGGTCGACATCTCCTTCAGCTGCTCCGGCGGGAGCAGCCGGCCCTTCAGCAGGGCCGCGTAGAAACGGTCCAGATCGGCCGAGTCGGAGATCATCTCGCCCGCCGAGGAGGCCAGGGAAGGGTTCAGCTCGGTGACGTCGTACGTCGGTCCCGTCGCCGTCTCGGCCAGCTTGCCGTAGGCCCGGCTGCTGGGCCGGGGCACGGTGACGCGGGTGCCGGGGACCGAGGTGGCGGTCAGGTGCAGCGGGTCGATGACGCGGTGCCGGATCTCCTCGCCGTAGGTCCGGCCGGTGACCTTCTGGATCACCATGCCCGCCAGGACGAAGTTGGTGTTGGAGTAGTTCCAGGACGTGCCGGGCGCGAAGTCCGGCTGGTGGGCCATGGCGATCGCGACGAGCTGCTGGGGCGTCTTCGTGTCGTAACGGTGCGCGAAGAAGCCGTCCTTGAGGAAGTACGTGCGCCCGAACGTCTCGTCGGCGGTGTAGTTGAAGATCCCGCTGGTGTGGTTGAGGAGCTGCCGGACGGTGATCCGGCCGCCGTCGTTGCCGTTGCCGTGGACCACGCCGGGCAGCCACTTCTCCACCGTGTCGTCGAGCGAGAGCCGCCCCTCCGCCTCCAGTTGGAGCAGCACGGTGGAGACGAAGGTCTTGGTGATGCTGCCGACGCGGTAGCGGTCGTCCGCCGAACGCGGCGCGTGTGTCCTGAGGTTGCCGACTCCCGCGGTGGTCGACCAGGTGCTCCGGCCGTCCTTCGCGGTGAGCGTCACCCCCGGCACGCCGTCCTGCACGGCGGCGCGGACGGCCTGCCGGGTCGCGCGGTGATGGTCACCGGGCTGCGCCGCCATCGCCGGCGCGGCGAAGCCGGCCGTGAGCGCCACCGCCGTCGTCGCCACCACCACAGTCGTACGTACGGTCATGTCTTCCCCCTGTCCGGACCCGCTCGGCGAGCGTGGTCGGCGGGAGAGACCCTGCCGGGAGGGGAAGGTTGAGGCCGGTACGGCCGGTTGAGCCGTTTTCAGCCCTTCCTGAGGACCAGTTCCGTGTTCCGGTCCCCCGCGGCGCCGCCGAGCTTGTCGCTGGAACCGGGGGCGTTGTAGGCCAGTTCGCGGTAGAGGGCCGCGAGGCCGGTCTGGGAGAGGTCGGTGAAGTCGGTGCGGTGGGGGGCGGCGGACTCGACCAGGGTGGTGAAGACCGAGATCGTGCCGTCCTTGTTGTCGGCCAGCTCGATGACCCGGGCGAGGTGCGGGAAGTCGATGTGGGAGGCGGTGGAGATCTCCCAGAAGGAACGGCCGCCGGGGGCGGAGTGGGCGGTGATCACATTGCGGTGGATGTGGCCGTTGACCCAGGCGAGGACGTTGCTGTGGCCGGCGAGGAGGGAGACGATCTCCTGGCCGTTGTGCCGGCGCTCGCCGGGGTGGGCCGGGTCCGGGCGGGTGTTGTCCATCGAGTCGCTGGTGTGGTGGCTGAAGACGACGGCGAAGGAATCCTTGTTCTCCCGCAGTGTCCGCTCCAGCCACCGCAGCTGCGAGGTACCGACGGAGCCCTGGTAGTGGCCGCCCGGGTCGGTGGTGTCGAGGCTGATGCCGATGACGTCGTCGGCGATGCGGAAGCTGTAGTACTGGGTGCCCGCGTCGAGGTTGGCGGTGGAGTAGCCGTGGCCGACCGGGCCGACGCCCCGGTGCGCGGGGTCGAGGTGGGCCTTGAGGTAGTCGCGGGCGGTGTAGGGGGCGCGCCGCTCGTCGGGGGTGACAGAGCGCATGCTGCGGGCGTGTGCCTTGAGCAGGTCGCGGAAGGCGTGGCCCTGGGGGTCGGAGGCCTTCCTGATCAGGTCCTGGAGCTTCTTCGCCTCGGACGCGGGCAGCGACATGAGCTTCTTGCCGCCGACGGCGTACTCGGCGAGCCAGGAGTCGCCGTGGCCGTAGCAGCCGAGCGGCAGGCTGTCGTGGTTGCCGACCGTGGAGTACCAGGGGATGGCGAGGCCGGGGCTGTTCACCTCCCGGACGGCGGCGGCGAGATAGCCCCGCAGGTGCGGGAAGCCGAGCTGCTTGTCGGCGTCGCGGGTGGTCGATTCGGGCTGCCAGTACTGCTTGAGGCCGCTGTTCTGGACGCCCTCGTAGTGGCGGGGGTCTCCGGAGTTGGGGGTGATTCTGCCGCCGCTCATGACGGTGAGGAACCAGTCGAGCTCGGTGCGCGAGTTGTTGTCCGTGTTGTCGCCGGTCGTCATGGCGAACTGGAGCGGGGCGCCGGTGGCGGGGGCGCCCCGCAGCGTGTTGATCCGCTCGACCAGTGAGATCGCGCCCGGCACGGTCAGCGCCTCCTGGGGCCGCCAGGCGTGCACGTCGGTCGATCGCAGGTATTCGAGGCGCAGCGGGTGCTGGCTGTCCATCAGGTGCAGGTCGGTGAGCTGCACGAACGCGGCCAGGGTGGTACGGCGGCCGGCCCGCCCGGCCTTCGGGGCGGCTAGGTCGGAGCGCACCTTGCGGCTCCAGCCGGGACCGTTGCCGAGGCGCCGGTAGCCGGAGCCGGAGCCGGTGCGCGGCGCGGCGACGGAGGCGACGGTGGTGCCGCGGGTGTACGGGGCGAGGGGGGCCTGGACCGGGGCGGCCCGGTGGACGGACTGGGCCACCTGTGCCTCGGCGGCACCGGCGGTCGTCGCGGCCTGGCTGTCGGTGGGCCGCAGGGCGTAGCCGACGCCTGCGGAGACGGCGGCCGCGCCCGCGGCGGCGAGGACGGTACGGCGGTGGACCACCGGCGTGGCGCCGGCGACAGAGCGTGTGCGCGACATGGCGCGATCTCCCCGAGTGCGAACTGCATCGGCAGTGGTCGCGGGAGCCGCTGGTGCGAATCTCCCGCTCACTCTGGATGCTTGGCACCGGGAATGGCCTGCGCGTGAACGAGACGGCAACGGGCAACGCCGATCACCGTACGTGGATCTTGGCCCACCCCGGGCGTTCGGGAGCGCTCGCCGAACGGCCCGGGGGCGGTCACCGTGTGTTCATCTTCCGGGGTAGGACTCCTGTCCCCCGGGCCGCCCGGTCACCGGCCGCTCCCGCCACAACGCCAGTCCCTGGTCGACAAGGCGGACTCGGTTCAGTGCGGGTACGGCGTCCAGGTCGTGCCACTGGGCCATGTCCGTGGAGCCGCCGACCTCGTAGCGCAGCTCGCCGCCGGTGACGCGGACCTCGTACACGAGCCCCACGCCATGGTGGTCGACGGTGCGGCCGAAGCGGCGGCGGACCGGGAGCCGGCGGGAGCACACGCCGAGCAGGCCGCTCACCTCGACGCGGTAGCCCGTCTCCTCCTCGACCTCCCGCAGGACGGTGTCGTGGAGGTCCTCGCCGTGCTCCATGCCGCCGCCGGGCAGCGTCCACTCCGGCCGGCCGTCCTTGAGCCAGCGGGCGAGCAGGATCTGTCCGTCGCGAACACATATGGCGTAGGCCGCCACCCTCAACGTCTTGCGCATAGGAGGAAGTTAGTGCGCCGGATCCGGATTGGCCGGTGAGTATTGGGGCGCGGACCAGCGCAAAGGAAGCGCGGCCGGGGTCTCGACGGCTTCCCGTACGGTGAAGCGGACCCTGCGGTCCTCGCCGAACCCGGTGCTCGCCTCGCCGGTCAGCTGGAGGGTCGTGCCGGTCGTCCAGTCGAGGAACAGCAGGCCGGCCCGGGGGTCGGCGGCGAGGTTGCCGAGGGTGAGGAACATCGAGTTGCCCGGGTAGTCGCGCCAGCTGAGCTCGCCCGGTGCGTCGACGCGCACGAAGCCGGGGTTGCCGCCCCGGTGGCTGACGTCGGCGCCGCCCCCGTGCACGGAGGCCAGGAAGAAGGTGTCCGCCCGGGAGACGAACTCGGCCTGCTGATCGGTGAGTTCGGCGGTGCGCCTGCTCTCGTCCGGCCGACGGTCCGCCACGACCTCGTACGACTCCCTCTTCTGCAGGTACTTCGGGCAGTTGGAGAACACCTGGTCGGCCTCGATCGCGAACCCCCGTGTAGCGGGCCCGAGTCGGCCATTGAGGCGCATTCGGCGACGGGTGCGGGGGTCGAGGGCGATCGTGCCGACAGGGGTGCCGGGGGTGGTGAACGCGATCGCGAGGGGGTCGGACGAAAGCCATCCGCCCGCGACGGAGACGCGGTGCGGGCCCGTCGCCCTCACGAAGCCCGGCGCCCCCGTGAGCGGGGACGCCCAGACGCGGCCCGTCGAGGGGTCCGCGGCTCCGGCGACCAGCAGCGGCTGGAGCTCCAGGAAGGCCGCGGCGACCTCCCGGATGCCCCGGCCGACCGAGCGGCCCACGTGATCCGCCTGCTCGCGCACTCCCACCCGGTCCTGCACGGCCCGCGAGCCCGCGTGATAGACCCCCACGGCTCCCACGGCTCCCATGGCTCCCATGACTAGAAGAACCCGCAGGTCGGCGCCGTACCGGAGGGCGCCGGCGCCTCCTCGGCGCCGCTCGGCACGGAGATCTCCAGGCGGGTGCCGTCGGGGTCGTGGAAGAAGATGCCGCCCGATCCCGCGCCCTCGCGGTGGGCGACCACACCCTCGTACGCGAAGTCCACCCCGTACGCCCGCAGCTCCTGCTCGTACTCCCTGACCCGGTCGATCGAATCCGCCTCCAGGGCGAGGTGGTGCAGGCCCGCGCGGTCGGGTCCGTACGGCTGTTCCGCCTGCTGCCAGAGGGTCAGGACGAGGGTCTCGCCGTCGCCGAGGAAGGCATATCGGCGGCCCTCCTCCTTGCCCTCGGCGAGGGGCGTGAAGCCGAGGACGTCCCGGTAGAAGGCGAGCGAGCGGTCGAGGTCGGTGACGTTCAGGCCGATGTGGCCGGTGCGCAAGGTCACGGCTGTCCCCTTCAGCTTGGGTAACCCGGATGATTAACCGTTGTAAGCGACTTTAGGGGTTAGAAAGAGTGAGCGCAACCAGTCACGTACGCTTGACCGGTTAGCACCGAAGGGAGCCCCGCATGTCCGCCCCCCGCGATCCCCGCCCGCTCACCGGCGAGCCGCTCGCACTCGATCTGCTCAACACGCGGTGGATGAGCGAGGGAACCCTCCAGGACCTCCTCACCGACGTCGACGGGCTCGCGGTGTGGCTCGACTCGGCCGGACTGGACGGCGGTCACACCCCTGACGGCGCGATGCTGCGACACGTCCGGCAGGCCCGGGAGGCCCTGCGCACGGCGGTGGACGGGTCACTGGAGGAGGGGGCTCCGCTGGTCGACGCCGTACTGGAGCACGGGCGGGTCCGGATCACACTCTCCCCCCGAGGCCCGGTCGAGCACCCCGAGGTGAGCGACCCCGCCTGGGGGCCGGCCTGGCTCGCCGCCCGTGACTACCTGGAGTTGCTCGCCGCCGCGCCGGACCGGATCCGGTCATGCGCCCACGAGTCGTGCGTGCTGCATTTCCTCGACACGTCGAGGAACGGCACCCGGCGCTGGTGCTCTATGGCGACCTGCGGCAACCGGGCCAAGGCGTCCCGGCATTACGCGCGCGTCAAGGACGCCTGAGGGTCACTGGGGCGAATTGCCCGCTTTTTCACAGGACTTCACCGATGTCTCCAAAGGGCATCGCGGGTTTTCCCCATACACCCATATCGATTCGGTCAACTCTCCCTAAACATCCTTCCCATGCGTAAAGCTGTGCGGTCATCCGGGGTCTTCATACCGGATCGCCGTGGTCAGGACCGATCGGTCCCGGTCACACACCCGCTCGTTCCTTTACCTACAAGGGATGCCGATGACCTTCACCCCCCAGCGCCCTCCGATATCGGGCGCGAGACGTGTGGCGCGGATCGCCGCGGCCGCCGGACTGGTCGCCGCGCTCTCCGCGGCGGGGCCGATACCCATGGCCTTCTCCGCGGACGCGGGCACCACCCCCGCGGCGTCGGACCCGGGCCTGAAGTCCGCCGACGAGAAGCTCGGTTCGGACGACGCGGACGCGCTCGCCGAGGCCAAGGCCGACGGCGCCAAGAACATCACGCTGATGGTCGCCACCGCCCCCGGCAAGACCGAGCAGGTCGCCGCGGAGCTGGACGCCGTCAAGGGCGGCCTGGTGGGTCTCACGTACGACAAGCTCGGTTACGTCCGGGCCACCGTCCCCACCGCGAAGGCGGACTCGGCCATCGCCGCCGCCGCGAAGCTGTCCTCCGTGCACGGCATCGACGTCAAGCAGGACATCCCGCTGGACGACCCGACGCCGAGCGCCGACACCGCCAAGGGCGCCGCGCACAAGGCCGCGAAGCCCTACCCGGCGCCAAGCGCGAAGACGCCCGCCGAGAACCCGTACAACCCGTCCTTCGAGACGGGCGCCGTCGACTTCGTGAAGGACCACCCGAAGGCGGACGGCCGCGGTGTCACCATCGGCATCCTGGACTCGGGTGTGGACCTCGGCCACCCGGCGCTGCAGAAGACCACCACCGGTGAGCGGAAGATCGTCGACTGGGTGACGTCGACCGACCCGGTCTCCGACGGTGACGCCACCTGGCGGCGCATGACCACCTCGGTCTCCGGCCCGGGCTTCACCTTCGACGGCCGCACGTGGACCGCGCCCGCCGGGTCGTACCAGGTCAACCTGTTCCGTGAGGCCGCGACCGCGGGCGGCGACGCCAAGGGCGACGCGAACCGGGACGGCGACACCACCGACACCTGGGGCGTGCTGTACGACAAGGCCGCCGGGACCGTCCGGGTCGACCTGAACAACAACCAGAACTTCGCCGACGACACGCCGATGAAGCCGTACAAGGACGGCTTCCAGGTCGGTTACTTCGGCACCGACGACCCGTCGACCGACGTGGCCGAGCGCCAGCCGTTCGTCGTCGAGATCCGCAAGGACGTCGTCTACGACGCCGCGGGCAGCAAGGCCGACTACGTCAACATCGGCGTCATCGAGTCCGAGCACGGCACCCACGTCGCCGGCATCACCGCCGCCAACGGCCTGTTCGGCGGCCGGATGAACGGCGCGGCCCCGGGCGCGAAGCTCGTCTCCTCCCGCGCCTGCACCTGGACCGGCGGCTGCACCAACGTGGCGCTGACCGAGGGCATGATCGACCTCGTCGCCAACCGTGGCGTTGACATCGTGAACATGTCGATCGGCGGTCTGCCGGCGCTGAACGACGGCAGCAACGCGCGCGCCCTGATGTACACACGCCTCATCGACACCTACGGCGTCCAGCTGGTGATCTCCGCGGGCAACTCCGGCCCCGGCGTGAACACCATCGGCGACCCGGGTCTGGCCGACAAGGTCATCTCGGTCGGCGCGACCATCTCCAAGGCGACCTGGGCCTCCAACTACGGTTCCGCCGTGGAGAAGAAGTACGCGATGATGCCGTTCTCCTCGCGCGGTCCGCGTGAGGACGGCGGCTTCACGCCGACCCTGTCCGCCCCGGGCGCCTCCATCAACAGCACGCAGACCTGGCTGCCGGGCTCTCCGGTCGCCGAGTCGGGCTACACGCTGCCGGCCGGCTACTCGATGCTCCAGGGCACCTCGATGGCCTCGCCGCAGGCCACGGGCGCCTCCGCGCTGCTGATCTCGGCCGCCAAGCAGAAGCATCTCGCGCTGACCCCGGCCACCCTGCGCACCGCCCTGACCTCGACCGCCGACCACATCAAGGGTGTGCAGGCGTACGAGGAGGGCGCGGGCCTCATCGACATCGTGGACGCCTGGGACGCCATCAAGGACGGCGCCACGGCCCATGACTACACGGTCAAGGCGCCCGTCGACACCGCGATCGACCAGCTCCTGAAGACCCCGGGCTTCGGCACCGGTCTCTACGACCGCGAGGGCGGTCTGAAGGCCGGCGAGAAGAAGACGTACGACGTCACCATCACCCGTACGTCCGGCGCGGACAAGGCGCTCCCGCACGAGCTGCACTTCGCGAACAACGCCGGTGACACCTTCCGGATCCTCGGCAAGGACGACGTCAGGCTCCCGCTGAACCAGCCGGTGACCGTCAAGGTCCAGGCCCAGCCGAGGTCCGCGGGCGTCAAGAGCGCGATCCTGGAGGTCGACGACCCGAAGACGGAGGGCATCGACCAGCAGATCCTGACCACGGTCGTCGTCTCGGCGCCGGTGAAGTACACCTACACCGCGTCGAACACCGTGCAGCGCAACAGCACCCAGTCGTACTTCGTGACCGTGCCCGCGGGCGCCAAGTCCCTCGAAGTCGCGATCGGCGGGCTCAAGGACAAGAGCCAGACCCGCTTCATCGCCATCCACCCCTACGGCGTCCCGGTCGACAACACCGGCACCCCGTACTGCTACAACAACTACCTCGACGGCAACGGCTGCAAGCCCGACGCCCGTTCCTACGCCGACCCGCAGGCCGGTGTCTGGGAGATCGAGGTCGAGTCGCGCCGCACCTCGCCGCTGCTCGACAACCCGTACAAGCTGGACGTCGCCGTCTACGGCGCGGTCTTCGACCCGGAGACCGTGACCGTCCCCGAGGCCAAGGTCGGCACCCCGGCCACCGCCTCCTGGAAGGTGACCAACACGCTCGCCGCGATCGACGGCAAGCTGGCCGGCGGCCCGCTCGGCTCGTCCAAGACGGCCCGCCCGACCATCGCCCAGGGCGCCACCCAGACCACCACGGTCGAGGTGCCCGCGGGCGCGAAGTCGCTCGACGTCGCCATCGGCAACGTCTCCGACGCCTCCGCCGACCTGGACCTGACGGTCTACAACGCGGCGGGCACCGTGGTCGGCACCTCCGCCGACGGCGACTCGGAGGAGGCCGTCTCGGTCGCCTCGCCCGCCGCCGGCACGTACACCATCGAGGTCGCCGGCTACTCGGTCCCGGCCGGTTCCACCGCGTACGACTACCAGGACGTGTTCTTCTCCAGCACCCTGGGCACCGTCACCGTCCCGGACGCGCCGGTGAAGCTCGCCACGGGCGCCTCGACGACCGTCTCCGGCAGCGTCACCGCCCTGGCGGCCGCGCCGGAGGGCCGTGAGTTCTTCGGCCAGGTCAGCCTCGTCAACGCGCGCGGCACGGTCGCGGGCGTCGGCAACGTGAAGATCGAGAAGGTCACGCCGTAACACTTCTCCGTACGGCGACAAAGGGGCGGGCGTCCGAGGGGCGCCCGCCCTTTCTCGTGCCCTAGCAGGTGAGCCCGCGTGCCTTCGGCAGTGAGGCGGTGATCCAGGCCCGTACCACGGCGATCTCCTGCTCCCCGACCGCCCAGTGGTCGGGGGTGGCCGGTGCCCCCTGGGGCGTGCCGAACAGGACTCGGGTGCCCTTGGCGAGGGGTTCGGGGAGGTCGCCCTCACTGATCACATAGGTGAGGTCCCGGACTCCGAGGGTCGGTTTGTAGTAGTGGGTGACATGCACGGTGACCTGCAGTTTCCCGGGGCCGGGGAGCTCCTTGACCGCGGTGACCTCGCCCTCGGCGACCGTGCTGGCACAGGCCAGGTAGGCCGGGCTGCCGAAGCGGACGCCGGCTTCCGCCTTGGAGGACCCGGAGTCGGCCGAGCTCAGACTGTCCGCACCGCCGTTGTGCCCCACGAGCCAGCCGAGACCCGTGACGACACCGGCGACGGCGGCCACCGCGAGGGTGCCGAAGGCCAGGACACGTGCGCGGCGCCGGGCGCGGGCGGGGCGTCGTAGGGGAACGGGGTTCGCGGCCGGTGCGGCCTCCGTCAATGTCTCGCCGATGATCCGCAGCTGCTCGCGCAGGAGGGCGACATCGGCCCGGGCCGAGCGGTGCTCGGCGAGGAGGGCCGGGTCGTCGGCGGCGCTCTCGGGCAGCGGTTCGTCGGTGATGGCGGCCATCAGGGCGTCGAGACCGTCGTGTTCCGCGGTCATCTCACACCACCTCGTCCTCGTGCAGGCGGGCGCGCAGGGCCCGGACCGCCGTGTGCAGGCGGCTCTTGACCGTGCCCTCCGGGACGCCCAGCTCCTGGGCGATCGAGCGCACCGGCAGGTCGGCGAAGAACCGCAGCACGACGACCTGGCGCTGCTGGTCGGGCAGCTCGTCCAGGCCCTGGGCGACGGCGAGGGAGAGCACGCTGGTGTCCTCCCCGGAGGGGTGCTCGTGCTGGCGCAGCGAGGCCAGCCGCTCCCCCAGCCGGTCCTGGCGCTTCTTGGCCCGGTGCCAGTCCATGGCGAGGTTGGAGGCGACGACGGCGGCCCACGCGGACACGTCCCGTGGCGCCTCGTACCCCTTCGCCGCCCGCTCCAGCAACCGCAGGCGGACCTGCTGCACCCCGTCCGGCAGGTCCGCCTGCGGCACCCCGCCCAGGGCGAGCACGGCCCGCACCCGGCGTTCCTGCGCCGCGTCCAAGGGGTCCTCCCGCTGTTCCCCCCGGCCACGGCGGGTGATTCCGCGCAGCACCGACACTTCTCCCCTCACCGCGTTTCCTCTACGACGCCGCGGGGCCCGGAAACGTTCGGCGGATCCCCGGAAAGTTGTCCCGAGGCGTACATCACACGCTCCGGCGTTCCATTCCTCGGGCATGGGGCGCAAAGAATTGGACAGGGGGCCCCGGGTCGGCCGCATGATGGAAAAGCCTCGGTCACGTGCGTAGAGATAGGGAGTCACCGTGAGGGTCGGAATCGTCGGAGCCACCGGTCAGGTCGGCACGGTCATGCGCGGGATCCTCAAGGAACGGAACTTTCCGGTCACGGAGCTGCGCCTGTTCGCCTCCGCGCGCTCGGCGGGCTCGGTCCTGGACGGTGTGACGGTGGAGGACGCGGCGACGGCCGACTACACCGGCCTGGACATCGTGCTGTTCTCCGCGGGCGGCTCGACCTCGAAGGCGCTGGCCGAGAAGGTCGCCTCGCAGGGCGCGGTCGTGATCGACAACTCCTCGGCCTGGCGCAAGGACCCCCAGGTCCCCCTGGTCGTCTCCGAGGTGAACCCGCACGCCATCGCGGACCGCCCCAAGGGGATCATCGCCAACCCGAACTGCACCACGATGGCCGCGATGCCGGTCCTGAAGGTGCTGGACACCGAGGCGGGCCTCGAGACGCTGATCGCCACCACCTACCAGGCGGTGTCCGGCTCGGGCCTCGCGGGCGTGGCGGAGCTGCACGGCCAGGTGCAGAAGGTCGCCGCCGACGCGGACAAGCTGACCCACGACGGCGGGGCGGTCGACTTCCCCGAGCCGCAGGTCTACAAGCGGCCCATCGCCTTCAACGTCCTGCCCTTCGCGGGCAACCTCGTCGAGGACGGCCTGAACGAGACCGACGAGGAGCAGAAGCTCCGCAACGAGTCCCGCAAGATCCTGGAGCTGCCCGACCTGAAGGTCTCCGGCACCTGCGTGCGCGTCCCGGTCTTCACCGGCCACTCCCTCCAGGTCAACGCCCGCTTCGCCCGCCCGATCTCCCCGGAGCGCGCGACGGAGCTGCTGGCGGGCGCCCCGGGCGTGACCCTCTCGGACATCCCGACCCCCCTGCAGGCCGCCGGCCAGGACGCCTCCTTCGTCGGCCGCATCCGCCGCGACGAGACCGTCGACAACGGCCTCGCCCTGTTCATCTCCAACGACAACCTCCGCAAGGGCGCCGCGCTGAACGCGGTGCAGATCGCGGAGCTGGTGGCGGCGGAGCTCAAGGCCTAGGCCAGGGGCTGGACCGAGGGCCTGCGCACCTCGTAGAGGAAACAGCCGTACTCGACGGCCCGGACGTGGACCAGTGCCACGGACGGGTCGTCGAACGCGTTCCGGAAGGCGTCGTCGTCGGGGGCCTCGACCAGCTCACCGCCGAGGATGCGTCCGTCGGCGGAGTAGCGCCGGACCGTCCGGTGGGCGTTGTCGAAGGGGTACCCGTCGCGCCCGTCCGGCCCCGCGCACTCGTCGGCGTGGATGAAGACGGGCCCCTGTTCGTCGTACGCCCCGGGCTCGGCGCCGGTCTCGGCCGCCCAGCGGCGCAGCGGGGCGTAGGAGACGAGCGCGATCCGCTCACCGGGCCGGCTGCGGCGCAGACAGCAGCGGAGCGGGGCACCGCCCTCCTCGTCCGGGAAGGGGGACAGGGGGCGGCCGGCGTCGTCGGCAGAGCGGAGTTCCTTGAGGACGGCGGGGTCGACGGGGCGTGCGGTGTAGGTCGTCATGAGACCAGGCTGGCGCGGCCCGGCACGGATGACCGGCGGAAATCGGACGGGAAGCCCCCGCAACCGCAGGGTAATCCCCCGATCCGCCGGAGGCAGTTCGTGGAAGGATGACCGAACCGCCGAACCCACACATAACGAGGAGATGACCGCGTGCCTGGCACAAACCTGACTCGCGAAGAGGCACAACAGCGGGCGAAGCTGCTGAGCGTCGAGTCCTACGAGATCGATCTCGACCTCTCCGGCGCGCAGGAGGGCGGTACCTACCGGTCCGTGACCACGGTGCGCTTCGACGTGGCCGAGCACGGCGCCGAGTCCTTCATCGACCTCGTCGCCCCCACGGTCCACGAGGTCACGCTGAACGGGGATCCGCTCGACCCGGCGGAGGTCTTCAAGGACTCCCGGATCGCGCTGCCCGGCCTGCTGGAGGGCCGCAACATCCTGCGGGTCGTCGCCGACGCCGCGTACACCAACACCGGTGAGGGCCTGCACCGCTTCGTCGACCCGGTCGACCAGCAGGCGTACCTCTACACGCAGTTCGAGGTGCCGGACGCCCGCCGCGTCTTCGCCTCCTTCGAGCAGCCGGACCTGAAGGCCACCTTCCAGTTCACCGTGAAGGCGCCGACCGGCTGGACCGTCATCTCCAACTCCCCGACGCCGGAGCCGAAGGACGACGTCTGGGTCTTCGAGCCGACCCCGCGGATCTCGTCGTACATCACGGCCCTGATCGTCGGCCCGTACCACTCCGTGCACAGCGTGTACGAGAAGGACGGCCAGTCGGTCCCGCTGGGCATCTACTGTCGCCCCTCGCTCGCCGAACACCTCGACTCGGACGCCATCTTCGAGGTGACCCGGCAGGGCTTCGAGTGGTTCCAGGAGAAGTTCGACTACGCGTACCCGTTCAAGAAGTACGACCAGCTGTTCGTGCCGGAGTTCAACGCGGGCGCGATGGAGAACGCCGGCGCGGTGACCATCCGCGACCAGTACGTCTTCCGGTCCAAGGTGACCGACGCCGCGTACGAGATGCGCGCCGAGACCATCCTGCACGAGCTGGCCCACATGTGGTTCGGCGACCTCGTGACCATGGAGTGGTGGAACGACCTGTGGCTGAACGAGTCGTTCGCCACCTACACCTCCATCGCCTGCCAGGCGTACGCCCCGGACAGCCGGTGGCCGCACTCCTGGACCACGTTCGCCAACTCCATGAAGACGTGGGCGTACCGCCAGGACCAGCTGCCGTCCACGCACCCGATCATGGCCGAGATCGGCGACCTGGACGACGTGCTGGTCAACTTCGACGGCATCACGTACGCCAAGGGCGCCTCCGTCCTCAAGCAGCTCGTCGCGTACGTCGGCGAGGACGAGTTCTTCGCGGGCGTACAGGCGTACTTCAAGGCGCACGCGTACGGCAACACGCGCCTGTCCGACCTGCTGGGCGCCCTGGAGACCACCTCCGGGCGTGACCTGAAGTCCTGGTCCAAGGCATGGCTGCAGACGGCCGGGATCAACGTCCTGCGCCCCGAGATCGAGACCGACGCGAACGGTGTCATCACCTCCTTCGCGATCCGCCAGGAGGCCCCGGCGCTGCCCGCGGGTGCGAAGGGCGAGCCGACCCTGCGTCCGCACCGCATCGCGGTCGGCCTGTACGAGCTCGACGACGACAGCGGCAAGCTGGTGCGGGACGAGCGGATCGAGCTGGACGTCGACGGCGAGCTGACGGCCGTACCGCAGCTGGTCGGCAAGCGCCGTCCGGCGGTCGTGCTCCTCAACGACGACGACCTGTCGTACGCCAAGGTCCGCCTCGACGAGCAGTCGCTGGCCTTCGTCACCGAGCACCTCGGCGACTTCGCGTCCTCGCTGCCGCGCGCGCTGTGCTGGGCGTCGGCGTGGGACATGACGAGGGACGCGGAGCTCGCGACCCGCGACTACCTGTCCCTCGTGCTGTCGGGCATCGGCAAGGAGTCCGACATCGGTGTCGTGCAGTCGCTGCACCGGCAGGTGAAGCTGGCGATCGAGCTGTACGCCGCCCCCACCGCCCGCGAGACCCTGCTGACCCGCTGGACCGACGCCACGCTGGCCCACCTGCGGTCCGCGGCGGCCGGCAGCGACCACCAGCTGGCGTGGGCGCGGGCGTTCGCGGCGACGGCCCGGACGCCGGAGCAGCTGGACCTCCTGGAGGGGCTGCTCGACGGATCCCAGGTCGTCGAGGGCCTGGCCGTCGACACCGAGCTGCGCTGGGCGCTCGTACAGCGGCTGGCCTCGGTGGGCCGCTACGACGAGTCGGAGATCGCCGCGGAGTACGAGCGGGACAAGACCGCGGCGGGTGAGCGCCACGCGGCGACCGCGCGTGCCTCGCGGCCGACCGAGGAGGCGAAGGCAGAGGCCTGGGCGCAGGTCGTCGAGTCCGACAAGCTGCCCAACGCCGTCCAGGAGGCCGTCATCGGCGGCTTCGTCCAGACCGACCAGCGTGAGCTGCTCGCGCCGTACACGGACAAGTACTTCGAGGTGGTCAAGAACATCTGGGAGTCCCGTTCGCACGAGATCGCCCAGCAGATCGCGGTCGGCCTCTACCCGTCGCTGCAGGTCTCCCAGGAGACCCTGGACAAGACGGACGCCTGGCTGGCCTCGGCCGAGCCGAACGCGGCCCTGCGCCGGCTCGTCTCCGAGTCCCGCGCGGGCGTGGAGCGCGCGCTGAAGGCCCAGGCGGCGGACGCGCAGGCGGCTCAGTAGGACGGCGGGAGGCGGGTGGCCCCGGTCATCCGTCTCCCCCGCAGGCCGGTGGGCCCAGTCATCCGAC
>NZ_JBHVYZ010000002.1:79791-87261 GCF_042880295.1 Streptomyces sp. NPDC058307 | reverse complement strand
TGTCATCCGTCTCCCCCGCAGGCCGGTGGGCCCAGTCATCCGCCTCCCCCGCAGGCCGGTGGGCCCAGTCATCCGCCTCCCCCGCAGGCGGGTGGGCCCGGTCATCCGCCTCCCCCGCACACCAGCCGGGCCGTGTGCAGCATGGTCCGCACATGCAGCCCGGTCTGCGCGGCCACCGGCACCCAGCGCAGGTCGTACGTCTTCTCCAGCTCCTGGCACCACTCGCGCACCAGGTCGTCGAGGACCTCGGCGGCCCGGGGCTCGGCGCGGGCCAGGGCGCGGCTCGCCATCGCCGCCACCCTGAGCGGGATACGGCGGGCGGAGATCCCCCGGGTCACGAAGTGGCCGTGAAAGCGCCGGGGTTCCTCCGCCGCCCAGCTCGCCACGATCGACGGCGCCACGTCGAGGAGTTCCCGAGCGGCATCCCGCAACGGTGCCAGCTCCTCCGGTACGGCCGTGTCGAGCCGTGTCCCGAGGACGGCCGCGAGTTCCCGGGTCCGGCCCAGCAGCACCTCGCCCAGCCGCGCGGCCTCCCGGTCCGGGTCGGTGACGGGCCGGGCGTCGCTCACCGACGGCACGGCCCAGGCGGGGGTCTCGATCAGGGTGGTCAGGGTGCCGTGGCGGCGGGGGTGCAGCCAGGTGCTCTCGGCGACGAACCCGCTCGGGTCGCGTTCGCCCGCGCCGTGGCCGTCGGGCAGCACCAGGACGCCGGGCGGGTCGAGGCGCCAGTCGGGGCCGTCGACGGGGTGCCGGTCGACGGGGACGCGCAGGCGCGCCGCCGTGGCCCGGAAGGCGTCCGCGGCACCGGGCACCTCCCTCGTCATCATCACGAAGGCACCGCCGAACTCGATGCCGTGCAGGGTGAACTGGGCGACCGGCCGCAGCTCGTCGAGGAGCCGGACGAGCGCGGCCGACTCGGGCAGCGGCTTCCCGGGGGGCACAGGCAGGGACTCCGGCTGACGGGCGAACGCGGGCCGGTAGAAACCTCGATGACACTCCGTCAGCGACGGCTCCGGCTCCTCCGGCTGCCAGCCGTGCGCGAGGTGCGCCCCGTCGGGGTCCAGGCAGAGCAGGAAGTGCCAGGTGCAGCCGAGGAGTTCGAGCAGGCGGGGCCGACGGGCGAACAGGGCGGCGAGCCGCAACGCCGAGGCCCCGCCGACCGGTTCGTTGGCGTGGGCGCCGGCCACGGTCAGGATGTGACGGTCGCCGTGTCCGGCGGACAGCAGCCACAGCGGACGCCCCGCCCGGCTCTCCCCGACCTGGCCGAGCCGCAACAGCCCGGGGGCGGCGCGGACCAGCGTGCGGGCCCTTCGCTCCAGTTCGTCGACTGCCGGATAGAGCGAAGTCCGCACGCCGGTCCTCCCACGCTGGTGATCCGATCGGGCACCCTGGGAATTACTGTCCCCAGTGGCCTCTTTCTTGTCCAGCGGGCGAATCCCGATCTTCGTACTCCGTCAGACGCTGACCATCCCGCCCGTCGCGTTGACGAACGTGCCGGTGATGCCGCCCGCGTGGTCGGAGGCGAGGAAGACCGCGGTGGCGGCGACCTCGGCGAGGGTGGGGTTGCGGCGGGTCATGCGCATCCCGGCGAGCTGGTCGACGATGCCCCGCACGGCCCCCTCGTCGATGGCGGGATTGACGGCGGCGAGCTTCTCGACGGTGAACGTCTCGGGCACCCCGGCCACCCACAGCCCCACCGCCCGCACCCCGCGCGGCCCCAGCTCGATGGCCAGATTGCGCACGAGGGTGTCGATCGCCCCGTCCGCGGGACCGGTGCCGCCCATCATCGGACTGCCGTGCGCGGAACCGCTGTTGAGGGCGAGGATCACCCCGGAGCCGCGTGCGGCCATCCGGCGTCCCGCGGCCCGGGCGGTGAGGAAGTTGGCGCGCAGACCGTTGGTGACCGGCCGCAGGAAGTCCTCGGCGGCCATGTCGACCAGCGGCGCGCCCTGCACATCGCCGCGCGTGACCAGGTTGATGGAGATGTCGATGTCCCCGACCTGCTCGGCGTGCGCCTCCACGGCCGCCTCGTCGAGGGCGTCCACGACGGCGACCTCGGCGTCCTTGAGGCCGGCGGCCACCGCCTCCAGGGAGGCACGGGTGCGGCCGACGAGGTGGACCCGCGCGCCCTGCTCCGCGAAGGCACGGGCGACGGCCCCGCCGATGGAACCGCCGGCGCCGTAGACGATCGCGGTCTTGTCGGTGAGCAGCATGGTGAACTCCTGGGAAGTGGTGTGTACGGGGTGACGTACGGGGTGACATCCATGCAGACGTACGACTCCCCGGATGCTCATCGGTCGCGAGGTCACAGGCATCACGGCGTCACGGCGTCACAGTCGCAGGGGCAGACCGAACGCCGGGAAGAGGTGCGGCTCGAAGGAGGTGATCTCCGCGATCCGGTCGCCCCGGCCCGGTGTGCCGAAGCGCAGGACGTCCAGGACCTGGGCGCGGTAGACGCTGGTACCCGGTCTGCGGACGTAGTTCCCCACCGCGGGTTGCCCGTTGGCGCGGGCGGGCAGGCTGCGCCAGTGGCCCAGGAAGGCCGGTGAAGCCGGGTCGAGGCTGACCCGCACGAAGTCGACGAGCGCGTCCCGGCCGGTGAACCAGAACGGGTTCGGCGGCATGGTGAGGACCACGTCCTCGGCGAGCAGCGCGGCCATCGCGTCGAGGTCGAGACGCTCGACCGCGGCCATGTACCGCTCCAGCACGGCCTGTTGCGCTCCTGTCGGCTCGGCGGGCCGCCAGTCGGAACGCTCCCGGGGCAGGTGCGCGCGCAGCGTCGGCCGGGCCCGCTGGAGCGCGCTGTTGACCGAGGCCACGCTCATCTCCATGGCCTCGGCGGTCTCCGCGGCGGTCAGTCCGAGCGCGTCCCGCAGGATGAAGGCGGCTCGCTGCCGGGCGGGCAGATGCTGGATCGCGGCCAGGAGGACGAGCTCCAGGGTCTCCCGGGAGACGGTGGCCGTCTCCGGCAACTCGCTCTCTGCGACGGGGAGTTCGTCATCGGGGTAGGGCTGCAGCCAGGTGATGCGGGCGGGCGGCTCCCCCTCGCCGTGGTTCATCCCCGGCACCGGCTCGTAGCGCTGCGGGCGGCGTGCGGTCCGCCGCAGCAGATCCAGACAGGCGTTGGTGGCGATCCGGTACAGCCAGGTCCGCGCACTGGCCCGCCCCTGGAACCCGTCCCGGGCCCGCCAGGCCCGCAGGAAGGTCTCCTGCACGAGGTCCTCGGCCTCGTCGTAGGACCCGGTCATGCGGTAGCAGTGCACCTGGATCTCACGGCGGTACTGCTCGGTGAGGGCGCCGAAGTCGGTCTCGGTGAGTTGCGTAACGGCGGTGGGTGTTACGGAATCCCCGGTGTCCTGGGTGGTCTCGCGTACCGTGCGGGCCACCCGCCTCAACTGTGCGACGGACTCCGACAGTTCGGCGACGGTCGAGTAGAGGGCGTCCGCGGGCTGGGGCGCCAGCCGGCCCGCCTGGCGCCCGATGTCGTCGATGAGCCCCTGCACGGTGAGGCCCCGCGGCTGCCGCCGTTCCCGGTAGGCCTTCTGCCGGCAGGCGGCGGAGCAGTAGAGGGAACCGCGTCCGGTGCGGCCGGCTCGCGCGGCCAACGGCTTCCCGCACACCGCGCAGACGTCTGTGGCCACGTGTGCCTCCGGCAGTTTCGTAACGCGGTGCCGGAGTGACGTTACAACGCCCCCGCCGGGTGTGTCCCTACCGGCGGACGCCCGAAAGCGCCAGGTCCGCCGGAGGCTTGCGGTGATCCCGGCCGGCAGAACCGAACGACGGCCGGGCGGGCGGCCGTACCCCCAGCTGTCCGGCGACCGTCGCCCCGAACGCCAGCGCCATGCCCGTCAGCTGGAGCGGGGTCAGCGTCTGGCCGAGGGCCGCCCAGCCGACGACCGCGGCGGTCAGCGGGGACAGCGGGCCGAGGAAGGTGACCTGGGTGGCGGTGAGACGGCCGATGCCGCGGAACCAGAGCCAGTACGCCACCGCGGTGTTCGCCAGCGCGAGGTAGAGGTAGCCGCCGACCGCACGGCCGTCGAGGGCGGGCGGAGCACCCTCGACGAGGAGGGCGAGGGGCGCGATGAGCAGGCCGCCGGCGGTGAGCTGCCAGGCGGTGAGCGCGAGCGGGCCGACGCCGTCGGGGCGGCCCCAGCGCTTGGTCAGCACGGTCCCGGCGGACATCGAGGCGGTGGCGGCGAAGGCCGCCGCCACACCGACGGCGTCCAGGGCCCCGGCCGCCTTCAGTACGACCAGGCTGACACCGAACGCGGCCACAAGCCCGGTGAGCGCACTGCGGGTGGTGGGCCGCTGCCCCAGCAGCACGGCCGACAGCCCGACGACGATCAGCGGCCCCACCGACCCGACCACCGCGGCCATCCCGCCCGGCAGCCGGTACGCCGACAGGAACAGCAGCGGGAAGAACGCCCCGATGTTCAGGGCCCCGAGCACCGCCGCCTTCCCCCACCAGATGCCCCGCGGCAGCACCCGCGCGAGGCCGAGCAGCACGAGCCCCGCGGGCAGCGCGCGCATCATGCCGGTGAACAGGGGCCGGTCGGCGGGGAGGAACTCGGTGGTGACGGCGTAGGTGGTGCCCCAGGAGACGGGGGCGAGGGCGGTGAGAAGGATGGTGGCGGTGCGGTTGGTGGTCGGCTTCCTCATGACTCCCTCTCATCATTGGCTTGATGGAAAGTAGCTTACTCCTAAGCTACTTTCGTGCAAGCCACTTTCTTGCGGCCGAGCCGAGCCCTGCGGATACTCGGCACATGAGTGCACAGCGCAAGGACGCCGTCGACGCGATCATCGAGCAGTGGGCGGCCGTGCGGCCCGACCTCGACACCCGGGCCATGGAGGTCTTCGGGCGCGTCTACCGCCTCTCCCGCGCCATGGGCGACCGCGTGGAGAAGGTGTACGCCCCCTACGGCATCTCCCGCGGCGAGTTCGACGTCCTCGCCACGCTCCGCCGCGCCGGCGAGCCGTACACCCTCTCCCCCCGCCGGCTCTCCTCGACGCTGATGCTCACCACGGGCGGCATGACGGGCCGCCTCGACAAGCTGGAACGCGCCGGCCTGCTCCGCCGCTCCCCCGACCCCCACGACCGCCGGGGCCTCCAAGTGACGCTGACCGAAAAGGGGTTGGCCGTCATCGACGAGGCGGTGGGAGCGGGCCTGGTCGCCCAGACGGAGGCCCTGTCCGCCCTCGACGACGAACAGGCCGACCAACTGGCCGACCTGTTGCGGACGTTGCTGGAAGGGACGCAGAACCCACCGGAGTGACGCTGCAGGGGTATCCCACGGCGTCGAGCCCCTGAGAACGCACGAGGGCGCCGGCCTCGCCCGCGTACGGCTGACGCGCGTACGTGTGGCGGGGTCGGCGCCCCGGGAAAGGTGGGGTCAGGCCTTCGATCCGGCCTCGGCCTCGGCGGGCTTGGTCCTGATGTTGCGGCTGGTCACCCGGTGCTCTTCCTTGGACTTGTCCAGGACGATCACCAGGCCGGCGATGACCCCGAACAGCACGAGCGGGGCCACGACGAAGAGGCCCAGCGTCTCGATGACGCTCAGGCCCTTGCCGGGGTCGTCGCCGTCGTCGCGGGTCAGCGCGGAGGCGGGGGACGACATGAGCAGCATCATCAGCGTCGTACCGGCCACCAGGGCGCCGGCGCGCAGGGCGTTCTTCTTGTCCACGGAGCCAAAGTATCCAACGGCGGTTCGGGCCGCGCGTCCGGGGTGCCGTATGAGGCGCCCCGGCCGTGCGCGCATCCCGCTGCGGCGCCCGCGGCCGCGCCGCTACGGCGCCCGCAGCACGTCCACCAGCGCGTGCAGACGGGCCGACGCCGCCAGGTCCTCCAGCGTCATCACCCGCCCCTCCCCGTCCGCGATCGGCAACCGCCAGTTCGGATACTGGTCCCAGGTCCCCGGCAGGTTCTGCGGCCGGCGGTCCCCCACCGCGTCCGGCAGCCAGACCCCGACCATGCGCGCCGGAGTGTTCAGCAGGTACCGGTGGACGGCCTGGATCTGCGCCTCCTCCGAGGAGGGGTCGGCGCCGCCTCCCGTGCCGTGCAGCAGTCCGAGACGGGCCAGCAGCTCCAGCCACTCCCCCGTGTCCGCCGCGGCCTCCGCGCGCTCCTCGTCGAGCGGCCGGGTCAGCAGCCCGAGACTGTCCCGGAGCTCCACGTGCTCCCCGGTCAGCCGTGAGGCTGTGGGCGGCAGGTCGTGCGTGGTCGCGGTCGCGAGGCAGTCCGCACGCCACCGCTCGGGCGACAGCGGGCGCCCGTCGCCCTCCCAGTCCCGCTCGAACCAGAGCACCGACGTCCCCAGCACCCCGCGCTCGCGCAGCGCCTCGCGCACACCGGGTTCGACGGTGCCGAGGTCCTCGCCGATCACGAGCGCTCCGGCCCGCGACGCCTCCAGGACGAGCACGGCGAGCATCGCCTCCGCGTCGTAGCGGACGTACGTCCCCTCCGTCGGCGGGTGCCCCTGCGGGACCCACCACAGCCGGAACAGGCCCATGACGTGGTCGATGCGCAGCGCGCCGGTGTACCGGAACAGGGCTCGCAGCAGCTGCCGGTACGGCGCGTACCCCGACTCCGCGAGCCGGTCCGGGCGCCAGGGTGGCAGCCCCCAGTCCTGGCCGCGGGCGTTGAAGGCGTCCGGAGGGGCTCCTACGGACATGCCGGACGCGAAGTACGCCTGCTGGGCCCACGCGTCCGCGCCCTCGGGGTGCACGCCCACCGCGAGGTCGTGGACGACGCCCACCGGCATCCCCGCCTCCCGTGCGGTCCGCTGCGCGGCGCCGAGCTGGCTCTCGGTGAGCCAGGCGAGGCGGCAGTAGAAGTCGACGCGGTCCATCAGCTCACCGCGTGCGCGGGCCGTCTCGGCGGAGCGCGGGTCGCGGAGGCCGACGGGCCAGCCGCGCCAGTCAGAGCCGTGCGCCTCCGCCAGCGCGCACCATGTCGCGTGGTCCTCCAGCGCCTCGCCGCCCTCGGCGAGGTAGTCGGCGTAGGCGGCGCGGCGGCCGGGCCCGAGGGGGACCTCGTGGACGATTTCGAGCGCTTCCCGCTTCAGCTCCCACACCGCGTCCCGGTCGATCAGCGCGCCCTTGTCGAGCACGGATGCCCGCAGCCGCTCGGCGCGCTCCAGCAGGGTCCGCAGCCGGTCGCGGTCCGCGACATGGGCGTACTCGGGGATGTCCTCGATCCGCAGGTGCACCGGGTCGGGGAAGCGGCGCGAGGACGGCCGGTAGGGGGACGGGTCGGTGGGGGCGCCGGGCACGGCCGCGTGCAGCGGGTTGACCTGGACGAAGCCGGCGCCGAGGGCACGTCCCGCCCAGGAGGTCAGTTCGGCGAGGTCGCCGAGGTCGCCCATGCCCCAGGAGCGCTGCGAGAGCAGGGAGTAGAGCTGGACGAGGAGTCCGTACGACCGCCCCGGCGGGGCCGGCAGCCGCGGCGGGGCGACGATCAGGTGGGCGTCGGCG
>NZ_JBHVYZ010000002.1:9606-79691 GCF_042880295.1 Streptomyces sp. NPDC058307 | reverse complement strand
GGCGTCGGCGAGCGGCGGTTCGCTGGTGAGGGGCTCGGCGTCGGGCAGCGGCGGTTCGCTGGTGAGCGGGGTCTCGGTGCAGGCGCCCTCGGCGCTGAAGACGCAGAGGTATTCAGCGGGCGCCTCGGGTTTGGACGGGGCCGGGAGCAGAAGGGGTGCCGGTGCGGCCACGGGGGCCTCCTTGTCGAGTACGACGACGGGGGTTACCGCAGCCCTACCCACAGGACGCGAGGCCAGACGTACTGGAGGGGAGAACGTGCTTTTCGTCATGTTCCGTGGCTTCGTCGTTCCCGTCCACCGGTCGCGGCCGGTCGTCCACCGGTCGTCGGCGCGGGGTTCGTGCGGACATGAGCTACTCCACGACCGGCATCGACCTGACGGCCGCCGCGATCCTCGTCGCCCTCGCGCTGACCGTCTCCTGGAGACCGCGCTGCCGCTGCCGCCGCGGGACACGGGTGACCGGACTGCCGTACGCCGCCCTCCTGGTCCCGCTCGCGGTCTACGCGGCCTGTCTCCTGGCCGCCGCCACCTCGCTGCCGCTGCTGCGCCGCTCACTGCGCCCGGGGGAGCTCAGGTACACCTGAGCTCCTGATCTTCCGGTCCCGGGGGTACGGGGGACCTCCGGGACCGGAACGAGCCGTGTGCGGCAACACGAAGGCCCGGATCGTCGTCAGGCAGAGATGCCGTCGATCCGGGCCATGGCGTCGTCGGCGCCGAACGGTTGCAGGTACGGCAGCCAGCGTGGGTCCCTGTGCCCGGTGCCGATGATGCGCCAGGCCAGGCCGGTGGGTGGGGCGGGTTTGTGGCGCAGCCGCCAGCCGATTTCGAACAGGTGTCGGTCGGCCTTCACGTGGTTGCAGCGCCGGCAGGACGCCACCACGTTGTCCCAGACGTGCTTGCCCCCGCGGCTGCGCGGGATGACGTGGTCGACGCTGGTTGCGACGCCACCGCAGTACATGCACCGGCCCCCGTCGCGCGCGAAGAGCGCTCTGCGGGTGAGAGGAACGGGCCCCCGGTAGGGAACCCGCACGAATCGCTTGAGCCGGACCACGCTGGGTGCGGGGACTGTGACGTTCGCGCTGTGCATGTAGGCGCCGGATTCCTCGAGGGAGACCGCCTTGTTCTCCAGGACGAGGACGAGCGCGCGGCGGAGCGGTACGACGCCGAGGGGCTCGTACGACGCGTTGAGTACCAGGACATGCGGCACGGATGCCTCCTTGGGCGTCGGCGGCGCGTGGCTCGCGCCGGGACGAACTGCAGTCAGTCTCCCCTCTCGGCCGGGAGAAACGCCACCATGTCCCGGTAACGGGCTGGGAGTGTTTTCGACCACACCATTCTTCATCCCCAGGTGAGAGCCGTCTCTCCCCTCGACATTGCAACGATCCACACACGATGCACCGTTAGTGTGGTGAGCCTGCTTTTCCGGTGACCTTTCCGTGACCTTGACCGCCGTACCGGAAGGCAGACGCAGCACCTGGAGGTACCTGCCGTGTCCTTGTCCGCCGTCCTACTGGCCGCGAGTCCGTCGCCGTCGCCGTCCCCCTCGGACACCTCGACGCCGGCCGTGCCGAGTCTCCAGGACGCCCAGGAGAGCGCGACGAACGCCGCGAGCTGGGTCGAGCAGAACTGGTCGACCTGGCTGGCGATCGGTCTGCGGGTCCTGCTGATCCTGGTGATCGCCGCGGTGCTGAGAATGGTCGTGCGGCGGGCGATCACCAAGCTGATCGACCGGATGAACCGCACCGCGCAGGCGGTCGACGGCACATCGATCGGCGGTCTGCTCGTCAACAACGAGCGCCGTCACCAGCGCTCGCAGGCGATCGGGTCGGTGCTGCGTTCGGTGGCGAGCTTCGCCATCCTGGGCACCGCCGCCCTGATGGTCCTGGGCGCCTTCGAGATCAACCTGGCCCCGCTGCTCGCGTCGGCCGGTGTCGCGGGTGTGGCGATCGGTTTCGGCGCCCGCAACCTCGTCACGGACTTCCTCTCCGGTGTCTTCATGATCCTGGAGGACCAGTACGGCGTCGGCGACACCATCGACGCGGGCGTGGCCTCCGGCGAGGTCATCGAGGTCGGCCTCCGGGTGACCAAGCTGCGCGGCGCCAGCGGCGAGATCTGGTACGTCCGCAACGGCGAGGTCAAGCGCATCGGCAACCTCTCCCAGGGCTGGGCGACGGCCGGCGTGGACGTGACCGTGCGGGCCTCCGAGGACCTGGACAACGTCAAGCGGGTGCTGGGCGAGGTCGCCGAGAAGATGAGCAAGGAGGAGCCCTGGAACGAGCTCCTGTGGAGCCCGATCGAGGTCCTCGGCCTGGACAGCGTGCTGCTGGACTCCATGATCGTGCGGGTCTCCGCCAAGACGATGCCCGGCAAGTCCCTCACGGTCGAGCGTGAGCTGCGCTGGCGCATCAAGCGCGCCTTCGACGCGGCAGACATCCGCATCGTCGGGGGCTCGGCCGTCGTCATCGACGAGGAGGCCGCCGACCCGACCGCGGCGGTCGCGGCCCCGTCGGTCTTCTCCGACTCCGAGTCCCCGCAGGCCGCCACGGCCTCTCCGCTGGTGTCGGCACCGGCTCAGCGATCGGCGCCGAAGTAGCGGTCGGCGGGCCGGCGACGCGGCGGCGAACTCTCACCGTCTTCACGCGAACCCCACGTTCCCGTCACGAACGTGATCGTCTAGGGTCACCCCCACAGCGGGCCCTTGTTCTGGAGCGCAATGCCGCCCAGGGGCCCGCTTCGAATGTGGGGAAACGCATGAGAAAGCTCGCCATAGGCATCGCCGCGTCCGGCGCCCTGGCACTGACCGGTCTGGTCGCGCCCGTCGCGTCCGCGACCACCACGCCCGACCTGGTCTTCTCCGCCGTCACGGTCAACAACGGCAAGGCGGTCACCGTCGGCACCACCGCCGCCGTGAAGGTGCCGGTGACGTACACCCTCACCCACCCCTCCGACCTGACGATCGACTACCAGACCACCTTCGCGGGCGTCCTGCTCTACCGGGGCACGCTCAGCAGGATGACGAACGAGGCCGAGCCCGAGGACGTGCCCACCTGCACGACGACCGCGACGACGGACACCACCGTCACCGAGTCGTGCAAGGAGACCCTGGTGATCGCCCCCGACGACACCCTGTACTCGGCCGCGGACGCCACCACCTGGAAGGCGGCCGGCCTCTACAGCACGATGGACCGGGACGAGGACGGCTCCGACGGCCACATCCACATCGGCTACGACTTCGACGCCTGGGGCCCCCTCGGCAGCGGCGTCCAGGTCAAGCGCGCGGCGAAGCTCACCGCCGACGCTGCGCCCGAGCCGGTGAAGAAGGGCGGGACCATCACGGTCACCGGCAAGCTGACCCGGGCCGACTGGGAGGCCGGGAAGTACACGGGTTACACCTCCCAGAAGGCGACCCTCCAGTTCCGCGCCAAGGGCACCAACAGCTACACCCCCGTCAAGACGGTGACCTCCGGGACCGGCGGCGCGCTGAAGACGACGACCAAGGCCACCAAGGACGGCTACTACCGCTACGTCTTCGCGGGTACGGCCACCACCGGCTCGGCGACGGCCCCCGGCGACTTCATCGACGTCCGATAGCCGTTTCCCCCCGCTTCTCGACCGCCCCCGCAGGTAACGACTCCGTTTCCTGCGGGGGCGGTTTGCCGTTCCCCCCTTGACGGACAGGTGGTCCAGACCTAAGTTCCGGTGCATCCGATAGGAAACCTTCCTAACAGTCGCCGGACAGTAAAGTCGTCCGGCAGTCACGGAGAGGGGCACCCATGGCAGGCACACCACGCACGCTGCGCGCCATGAACGACCGTGCCGCGCTCGACCTCCTGCTGGAGCACGGCCCCCTCTCCCGGACCCGGATCGGCAAGCTCACCGGCCTGTCCAAGCCGACCGCGTCCCAGCTCCTGGCCCGCCTGGAGGCGTCGGGCCTCGTCCTCGCCACCGGTACCAGCGAAGGCAGGCCGGGCCCCAACGCCCAGCTGTACGAGGTCGACCCGACCGCCGCGTACGCCGCCGGGCTCGACGTCACCCCCGAGCGCATCCTCGCCGCGGTGGCCGACATCACCGGCCGCACGGTGGGCTCCCACGAACTGCCGACCCCGGGACGCCGGCCCGCCCAGCCCGTCGTACGGCAGGTCACCGACGCCCTCGACGGCGCGGTGAAGGCCGCGGGACTGGCCCGTGACGACGTCCACCGGCTCGTCATCGGCACCCCGGGCGCCTTCGACCCGGGCACGGGTCGGCTGCGCTACGCCTCCCACCTCCCCGGCTGGCACACCCCGACCCTCCTCGACGAACTCGCCGCCGCGCTGCCGATGCCGGTCGAGTACGAGAACGACGTCAACCTCGTCGCCGTGGCCGAGCAACGGCTCGGAGCGGCCCGCGGACACGAGGACTTCGTGCTGCTGTGGAACGAGGGCGGTCTCGGTGCCGCCCTGGTCCTCGGCGGACGGCTGCACCGCGGCTGGACCGGCGGTGCGGGCGAGGTGGGTTTCCTGCCGGTTCCCGGAGCACCGCTGGTGCGGCAGGTGACCAAGGCCAACAGCGGTGGCTATCAGGAGCTCGCGGGCTCCCAGGCCATCCCGGCCCTCGCCCGCGAGCTCGGCATGACGGACATCCCCTCGGGGCCGTACGCCGAGGCCGCCGCCGCCCTCGTCGAGCGGGCCGCCACCGAGGACTCCGTCCCGGGCCGGCTGCTCCTGGAGACCTACGCCACCCGTCTGGCCACCGGTCTCGCCTCCCTCGTCTCCGTCCTCGACCCCGAACTCGTCGTCCTCAGCGGCGCCTCGCTCACCGCCGGCGGCGACACCCTGCGCGCCCTCGTCCAGGCCGAGCTGGAGGAACTGGCGGCCTCCCGGCCCCGGCTGGTCGTCGGCGACGTCCGTGAACACCCCGTGCTGCGCGGCGCGCTGGAGAGCGCGCTCGCGGCCACCCGCGACGAGGTCTTCGACACCTCGCGCTGAGCCCCCGACCTCACTGTCCCTTCCCGTCCCCTGGGAGACCCCCTCATGCGCACACCCATACCCTCGTCCGCCCGAAAAGCGGCCTTTGCCCTGACCGTGTCCGCGGTGCTCGTCACCACCGCCTGTACCGGCCAGTCCTCCTCCGGCGCCGACGACGACGCCTCGAAGGAGACGACCATCAACTTCTGGCACGCCTGGAGCGCGGACTCCGAGGTGGCGGGAGTGAAGGCGCTGGTCGCCGGTTTCGAGAAGGCGCACCCCAACATCCACGTCAACGTCGTGGGCAACATGACCGACGACAAGATCAACCAGGCGCTGCGCACGGGCGGCGGCAAGGCCCCGGACGTCATCTCGTCGTTCACCACGAACAACGTGGGCAAGTTCTGCTCCTCGGGGGCGCTGGTCGATCTCAACCCGTTCTTCAAGAAGTCGTCGATCGACCCGGACACGACCTTCCCGGCCGCGATGAACCAGTACACGCAGTTCGACGGCGACCGCTGTGCCGCGCCGCTCCTCGGCGACGCGTACGGGCTCTACTACAACAAGACGGCGTTCGAGAAGGCGGGCATCACCGCGCCGCCCAGGACGTGGACCGAGTTCGAGGCCGACGCCAAGAAGCTGACGATCGCCCAGGGCGACTCGTACAAGCAGCTCGGCTTCATGCCGGACTACCACGGCTGGGAGACCACGACCGAGCACTACATGGGCCAGTTCTCGCCCACCTACTTCGACAAGGCGGGCAAGTCCACGGTCGCCACCGACCCGGCCGTCGCCGCCGCCTTCACCCTCCAGAAGAAGCTCGTCGACGGCCTCGGCGGCTACCGGAAGCTGGAGAAGTACCGCGCGGGACTCGGCGACGAGTGGGGCCCCAAGCACCCCTTCCAGACCGGCCAGGTCGCCATGCAGCTCGACGGTGAGTGGCGGCTCGGCATGGCCGTGGACGCCAAGCCCGGCTTCGACATCGGCGTGGCCCCGCTGCCCGTCGCCGACGACCAGGCCGACCAGTACGGCAAGGGCTACATCACGGGCACCATCGCTGGCATCGCCGCCAACAGCAGCAAGCAGAACGCGGCCTGGGAGTTCCTGAAGTACATCACCACCGACACGGACGCGGTGGTCGGCTTCTCCAACGCCATCCACAACGTGCCCTCGACACTCGCGGCCCTGAAGTCCCCGCAGCTGAAGTACGACCCGCGCTTCAAGACCTTCCTCGACATCGCCGCGAACCCGAACTCGACGACCGCCCCGTCCTCGATCAACGGCGGCGTCTACCTCACCACCGTCCAGCAGCTCGGCTACGACTACGAGAGCGGCAAGGTCACGGACCTCAAGAAGGGCCTCGCCGACGCGGCCAAGCAGATCGACACGGACATCGCGCAGGCGAAGTAGCGATGAGCACCGTCACTCTGGCGTCGAAGCGCCGCCGGTCGGCGCTTCGGACCCTCGCCTTCATGTCGCCCTGGTTGATCGGCTTCACGGTCTTCTTCGCCTATCCGCTGCTCTCGACGGTCTACTTCTCGTTCATGCACTACGACGGCTTCAAGCCGCCGACCTGGAGCGGGACGAAGAACTGGACCTACGTCTTCGAGCACTACCCCTTCTTCTGGCCGGCCCTGCGCAACACCCTGTGGCTGGTCGTGGTGATGGTGTCCCTCCGGGTCGTCTTCGGCCTCGGTGTCGGCCTGCTCATCACGAAGATCAAGACGGGGACGGGGGTCTTCCGGACGCTCTTCTACCTGCCGTACCTGGCCCCGCCGGTGGCCGCCACGATGGCCTTCGCGTTCCTGCTCAACCCCGGTACGGGACCGGTCAACTCGATCCTGGAGAAGGTCGGCATCCCCGCGCCGGGCTGGTTCAACGACCCCGCCTGGTCGAAGCCGGCCCTCACCCTGCTCGCGCTGTGGGGCATCGGCGACCTGATGGTCATCTTCATGGCCGCGCTGCTCGACGTGCCGCAGGAGCAGTACGAGGCGGCCGAGCTGGACGGGGCGTCGGCCTTGCAGCGGTTCCGGTTCGTCACCCTTCCCAACATCGCGCCGATCGTGATGTTCGCCGTCGTCACCGGCGTGATCCAGACCATGCAGTACTACACACAGCCGCTCATCGCCGGGAAGGTCGCCTCGGGCGTGATCCAGGGTGCGGGCACCCAGTTCGAGCCCGGCTACCCGGAGAAGTCCACGCTGACCCTGCCCCAGCTCGTCTACAACCTCGGCTTCCAGCGCTTCGACTACGGCTCCGCGTGTGTCGTCGCCCTCGTCCTCTTCGGCCTGTCGATGGTGTTCACCGCGTTCCTGATGCGGCGCCGGGGCGGTCTCAACCTGGCAGGTGACTGACCATGACCCAAGTACTGGACCGGCCGGTGGAGCTGAAGTCCCCGGCCTCGCCCGCCGAGCGCACCGCCCGCCGCAAGGCGCTGCTGGAGTGGGTGGCGATCCACTCCCTCGGCCTCGCCGCCGCCCTCTTCTTCACGCTGCCCTTCGTGTTCGTGTTCCTGACCTCGCTGATGAGCGACACCCAGGCCCTCAGCCGCGATCTGATCCCGCACACCTGGGAGTGGGGCAACTACAAGCGGGTCTTCGACACCCCGGGCTTTCTCACCTGGTGGCGCAACACGCTGGTCTACGCGGGACTGGGAACAGTCCTCACCGTCGTGTCGTCGGTCCCGGTGGCGTACGCGCTCGCCAAGTTCCGCTTCCGGGGCCGCAATCTCTCCCTGATGCTGGTGATCTCGATGATGATGCTGCCGCCGCAGGTGGTCATCATCCCGATGTACCTGTTCTGGGCGAAGCAGCTCGGCCTGTCGGGCACCCTGTGGCCGCTGATCATCCCGATGGCCTTCGGGGACGCGTTCTCGATCTTCCTGCTCCGGCAGTTCCTGATGACGATCCCGAACGAGTACGTGGACGCGGCGAAGGTCGACGGCTGCGGTGATCTGCGCACCCTGCTGAAGGTCGTCGTCCCCATGGCCAAGCCCGGCATCGCGGCCGTGGCCCTGTTCCAGTTCTTCTACGCCTGGAACGACTACTTCGGCCCGCAGATCTACGCCTCGGAGAACCAGAACGCCTGGACGCTCAGTTACGGCCTGGAGTCCTTCAAGGGCATGCACCACACCGACTGGAACCTCACCATGGCCGCGACCGTGCTGGTCATGGCCCCCGTGATCCTCGTGTTCTTCTTCGCCCAGAAGGCGTTCGTCGAAGGTGTCACCCTCACCGGAGTAAAGGGTTAACAAGCCATGAAACTCACCGTGGTCGGCGGAGGCTCGACCTACACCCCCGAACTCGTCGACGGCTTCGCCCGCCTGCGCGACACCCTGCCCGTCGAGGAACTCGTCCTGGTCGATCCGGCCGCCGAGCGCCTGGAGCTGGTCGGCGGTCTCGCCCGGCGCATCTTCGCCAAGCAGGGCCACGACGGCCGTATCGTCACCACGTCCGACCTGGACGCGGGCGTGGACGGCGCCGACGCGGTACTCCTGCAACTCCGCGTGGGCGGCCAGGCGGCTCGGCAGCAGGACGAGACCTGGCCCCTGGAGTGCGGCTGCGTCGGCCAGGAGACGACCGGCGCGGGCGGCCTCGCCAAGGCGCTGCGCACGGTCCCGGTGGTCCTCGACATCGCCGAACGGGTCCGCCGGGCCAACCCGGACGCCTGGATCATCGACTTCACCAACCCGGTCGGGATCGTCACCCGGACCCTGCTCCAGGCCGGGCACAAGGCGGTCGGGCTGTGCAACGTGGCGATCGGCTTCCAGCGGAAGTTCGCCGGGCTGCTCGGCGTCACCCCTGCCGACCTCCACCTCGACCACGTGGGCCTCAACCACCTCACCTGGGAGACAGCTGTACGACTCGGCGGTCCCGAGGGCGAGGACGTCCTGCCCAAGCTGCTCGCCGAGCACGGCGACACGATCGCCGGCGACCTGCACCTGCCGCGTCCGCTCCTCGACCGGCTCGGCGTGGTCCCGTCGTACTACCTGCGGTACTTCTACGCGCACGACGAGGTCGTACGGGAACTCGGCAGCAAGCCGTCCCGGGCCGCCGAAGTGGCTGCGATGGAGAGCGAGTTGCTGCGGATGTACGGCGACCCTGCCCTGGACGAGAAGCCGGAACTGCTCGCCAAGCGCGGCGGGGCCTACTACTCGGAGGCGGCGGTGGACCTCGCCGCCGGGCTGCTCGGCGGGGGCGGCAGCCCCTACCAGGTGGTCAACACCCTCAACCGGGGCACGCTGCCCTTCCTGCCCGCCGACGCGGTGATCGAGGTGCAGGCGGCGGTGGGCCCGAACGGTCCGACGCCGCTGGCGGTGCCGTCCGTGGACCCGCTGTTCGCGGGGCTGATGGCGCACGTGACGGCGTACGAGGACCTGGCGCTGGCGGCGGCTCTGCGGGGCGGCCGGGACCGGGTCTTCAAGGCGCTGCTCGCGCATCCCCTCGTCGGCCAGTACGCGTACGCCGAGGGCCTCACCGACCGACTGATCGCACACAACCGGGAGCATCTCGCGTGGGCCTGACCGCATGTGTCCTCGCCGTCGACGCGGGCAACAGCAAGACGGACGTCGCGGTCGTGGCGGCCGACGGCAGCGTCCTCGCCACGGCCCGCGGCGGCGGGTTCCGGCCGCCGGTGGTGGGCGTCGAGGCGGCGGTGGACGCCGTCGCCGACGCGGTCGGCAGGGCCTTCGCGGCCGCCGGGGTCAGTTCGGTGGAGCACGTCTCCGCGTGCCTCGCCAACGCCGACTTCCCGGTGGAGGAGCGGCAGTTGGCCGCGGCGCTGCGCACACGCGCGTGGGGCCCGGACGTGGAGGTCCGCAACGACACCTTCGCGATCCTGCGGGCCGGGGTCACCGAACCGCGCGGGGTCGCCGTGGTGTGCGGCGCGGGCATCAACTGCGTCGGCATGCGGCCCGACGGCCGTACCGCCCGCTTCCCCGCGCTCGGCCGGATCTCCGGCGACTGGGGCGGTGGCTGGGGCCTCGCGGAGGAGGCGCTGTGGCACGCGGCCCGCGCGGAGGACGGCCGGGGCGTCGACACCGACCTCGCGCGCGTGCTCCCGCACCACTTCGGGCTGCCCTCCATGTACGCCCTGATCGAGGCCCTGCACCTGGAGGAGATCGCCCCCGCCCGCCGCCACGAACTGACCCCGGTGCTCTTCGCCACGGCCGCCACGGGCGACCCCGTGGCCCGCTCCCTCGTCGACCGCCTGACCGACGAGGTGGTGTCCATGGCGACGGTGGCCCTGACCCGCCTCGACCTCCTCGACGAGGAGACGCCGGTCCTGCTCGGCGGCAGCGTCCTGGCCGCCCGTCACCCCCAACTGGACGACGGCGTACGGGAGCTCCTGGCGGACCGCGCCCCCAAGGCCGTACCGCAGGTGGTGACGGCGCGGCCGGTCCTGGGCGCCGCGCTCCTCGGCCTGGACCGGGCCGGGGCCTCCTTGGAGGTACAGGCGAGGGTGCGGGCGTACTACGAGGCCTGAGCGAGCACCGCGTCGGCCACCTCGGAGACGGACATGTCCTTCCCGACGTCGACGCGGGCCAGCCCCAGCCGGTCGACGGCCGCCACCATCAGCTCCTGGTAACGCATGCTGCGGGCAAGGAACTTGTCCATCAGGAACCGCTCCTCGTCCGTCGCCTCGTCGTAGCGCCCGGCCGTCCGGATCCGGGCCCGTACGACGTCCTCGCCGGCGGTGAGCCAGACGGCGGCGGTGTGCGGCACGTCCAGCGTGGCCACCCGCTCCGGCCACAGCGCCGAGCCCTCCAGGACCAGGCCAGGTCCGGTGGCGTGCGCCCGGACCAGGTCCTCGATGCGGGGCCACAGCCGCTCGTAGTGGGCGAGGACCGATTCGATCAACTCGTCCACGCCGAGCGTCGCGTAGTGCTCGGCCACATGCGGCGGCACCTCCCGCTCCGGCGTGCGCCAGGGGCGCCCCGGATGTCTGGCCAGCAGGTCCGTCGAGCGGTGCTCGAAGCCGAGCCGGCCGGCGACCGCCCCGGCGACCGTGGACTTGCCGGTATTGGACGTTCCGCCGATCATCACCACACCTACCCCGCGCACGACGGTGACCTTACGCGCCCCTTGGGGGGAACCGAACCGATTCCGGCGGCGTATTGATGGGCAAGGGGTGGTGCAGAACGCGGGGCGCCGGCAGGCGGTCCGCTGCGATCCGATCAAGATCGAGTGAAGCCCGGTGCGGATGTCGGTCCCGGCAGCGATACTTGCGGCGAGGGATGACCATGGGGGAGGTCAAACGGTGACACACCCGCCGAAGAGCAGCGCGGCACCGCCGGGTTCCGCGGTGCACACCATTCCGGCCGTTCCGCCGCAGCCGGGACCCCCGGCCCCGGCCCCGCAGGCGCCCCCGCCTGCCCCCGCGCCGGACCGGGCACCCGCCCGTCGTACGGCCTTCGCCGAGGGTTTCGACCAGGTGCGCGCGGCCGCCACCACCGAACCGGGCCGGCTGCGCATCATCGGCGCGGCGCTCGCCCTGCTCGTGATCCTCTTCGGCGCGGTGACCGCCTGGCAGACCAACGACCGGGCCGCCGCCGCGGACGACGTGCTGCACAAGAGCCAGCCCCTCAGCAGCGCAGCCGCCGACATCTACCGCTACCTGGCCGACGCCAACACCACGGCCTCCAGCGGCTTCCTCGCCGGCGGCCAGGAGACGGCCGGCTCCCGCAACCGGTACGAGAAGGACATCGACCTGGCGGCGACCGGTCTGGTCAAGGCCGCCTCGAACTCCGACCCGGACTCCCCCGCCGCGAGGACCGTGGCCGAGCTCAACACCCTGCTGCCGGAGTACAAGGGCCTGGTGGAGCGGGCCCGTACGTACAACCGCCAGGGCTTCCCGGTCGGCGGCGCCTATCTGCGGTACGCCAACGAGAAGATGCAGGAGGAGATGCTCCCGAAGGCGCAGAACCTCTACACCAGCGAGAACCAGCGGCTGCGCGCCGACTACGCCGACGCCACGCCCTACCCGTGGGCGGCGATCGGCCTCGGCGTCCTGGCGCTCGCCGGGCTCGCGTGGGCGCAGCACCGCAACTACCGGCGCACCAACCGGGTCCTCAACCACGGTCTGGTCGCGGCCACCGCGACGGCCACGGTGGTACTGCTGTGGCTGGTCGTCGGTCACACCGTCGCGCGCGCGGGCCTCGACGCCTCCTACGACCACGGGGTCCGCTCGCTCAATGTGCTGCACGACGCCCGCATCGCCTCCCTGAAGGCGCGCGGCAACGAGAACCTCACCCTGGTGGCCCGCGGCGCCGAGACGGTCACCGTGCAGAACGCCAAGGGGCAGAAGGTCACCTACGACGCCTACGACTACGACTTCGGCAAGGACATGGACACCCTCGGCAAGGGCCTGGCGAAGGCGTCCGAGCTCGCCGACGACAGCGACGGCGAGAAGCCGGTCACCGCGGCCGAGGGCAACATGGCGGTGTGGAAGCAGCGCCACTCCGCGGCCCGCGAGCAGGACGACTTCGGCAACTACGAAGTGGCGCTGAAGCGGGTCATAGGCGGCAAGGGCGACACGGGCGAGTGCTTCGACAGCGTCGACAGGAACCTCGCCAAGGCCCTGACCCACGAGGAGAACGAGTTCGCGCGGTCGGCCGGTGACGGCCTGGGGGCGATGACCGGACTGCCGGTGGGCGCCGCCGTCCTGGCCGTCCTCGGCGCGGCCGGCGCGGTACTGGGCATCGGCCGCAGGCTGTCGGAGTACCGGTGAGAGGGGGCGTGACGATGCGAATGCGCGGACGTGTGCGGACCGGCCTCAAGGGCTGGGGCGGTGTCGGGGCGATGGCGGTCGTCTGCGTCCTGGTGCTCGCTTTCGCGCTGCTGCTGCCGCACACCCGGGCGAGCGGCGACAGCACGGGTACCGGCGGGCCGGGCGCGACACACGCGCTGCAGGCCGCTGACGACGATCCCTGTCTGAACCCGGCGATCAAGGCGCACCCGGAGGACCAGACGCTGTCCCCGTCGAGCGCGGACGGCCCGACCATAGAGAAGATCAAGGCCCGGCAGGGCGAGAAGCGCAAGCTGATCGTCGGCGTCGACCAGAACAGCTACCGCTGGGGCTACCGCAACCCCAACGACGGGTCGAAGGCCGACCTGGAGGGCTTCGACATCGACCTGGTGCACCGGATCGCGCAGGACATCCTCGGTGACCCGAAGGCCGTGCAGTTCAGGGCGATCCCCACCAACCAGCGCATCCCGGCGATCCAGAAAGGCCGGGTCGACATGGTCGTGCGCACGATGACGATCAACTGCAAGCGCCTGGCCGACGTGGCGTTCTCCGCGCCCTACTTCAAGACGGGCCAGCAGGTCCTCGCCCCCAAGTCCTCGGGCATCACGGGCTACAACGACACTCTGGCGGGCAAGAAGATCTGCACGGCCGAGGGTTCGACCGCCTTCACCAAGCTGGACGACGACAAGAAGGCGGGGGATCTCGTCGCCTCCGCCGACATCAAAACCACGGTGCCCAACCAACTCGACTGCCTCGTCAGGCTCCAGCTCGGCGAGGTCGACGCCGTGGTCACCGACGGCGCCCTCGCGGCCAGCCAGGCGGCCCAGGACCCCACGGTCGAACTGAAGGGCTCGCCCTTCACCACCGAGTACTACGGCGTGGCGATGAAGAGCGACGCCGACGATCTGGTACGCCGGGTCAACCAGATCCTGGTGGACTACCGCAAGGACACCACCGACGGCTGGCAGGCGTCGTACGACAGGTGGCTGTCGGCCACACTGGACGAGAGCTCGGCGAAGTCGGAGCCGCCCCCACCGAAGTACCTGCGCAAGAACTGACGGACCGCCGAAGACAGCCAACCACCCAGCAACCTTCAGCAGCGAGAGGTGATCGATGGGCGTCACGGGACCCCCCGAGCCGGTGATGGACCGGGACGAGGTGGACCGTGCGCTGGCGCGGCTCGGCGCGGAGCACGAGGCGATCGAGACCTCGCTCCTCGCTCTGCAGGACCACGCGGGCCGCAGGCTCCTCGAAGGCGCCGAGCTCACCGGGCTCACCAAGGAGCGCTGGGAGGCCGCCGACGCGTCGATCACCCTGCTGTGGGCGTACTTCGACGCGTACGCGGACGCGCTGCGCTCGGCCCGCGAGATCCGCTCCCGCCGCCGCTGGTCCAGCCGCGAGGACCTGGTGGAGCTGACCGAGCTGCTGCGCGGCGAGTCGGTCACGGTCGCGGGATCGGCCACCGCCACGGCCAACGCACCTACCCTGCACGGGAATTCGGGCAAGCTCAGCGAGCGGTTCTCGCTGGTGACGCTCGTGGAGCGGATGAACGAGCTGTACGCGACGAGCCTGGACATGGTCGTCGCCGCCGACTCCGTGTGGTCGGCACTGCCCGCGCGGATAGACCTCCTGTCCGCCGAGCTCCAGCGCACCCGCCGGCTCGCGCACTCCGTCGGCGTACGCCCCGGGGAGCACCCGGCCGGTGACGACCTGGAGCGCATCACCCGCACCCTCACCTCGCTGCGCGAGCAGGTGATCTCCGACCCGCTCGCCTTCTGGCAGCGCGCGCAGGGCAGTTCGGCACCCGGCGGCGGCAAGCCGGACACCACGGCGTACGACCGTGAGGCGCGCGCCCTGGAGGACGTGCGCCGGGAGATCGACGCCGTGCTCACCGTCCGGCAGGACGCGGAGGCCCGGCTGGTCAGGCTGCGGGACGTGCTCTCCCGCGCGGACCGCACGCTCGCCGAGGCGCGTCTCGCGCGCGGTGAGGTCCTCGCGAAGATCGCCGCCACGGAGGTGCCGGTCGTCAGCGGACCGCCGACCGCACTGCAGGAGCAGCTGGCGACGGCCGCCGAGTACCGCCGACACGCCCAGTGGCACCGGCTGTCCCCGCTCCTGGAGTCCCTGGAGGAGAAGGCGGAGGACGAACTGCTGCGCGCCCGCGAGTCCTTGACCGCGGTCACCGCGCCGCTGGCGGTCCGCGCGGAGCTGCGCGGCCGGCTCGACGCGTACAAGGCGAAGGTCGCCCAGCACGGCCTGGCCGAGGACCCGTTCCTGATCGAACGGTACGACGCGGCCCGGCGGATGCTGTGGAGCGCGCCCTGCGACCTGCGGGTCGCCGAACAGGCCGTGCTGCGCTACCAGCACGCGGCCGCCGAACTGCTGGGCGCCCCGCGGGTGCCGCAGGACCGTAGGGGGGAGTCGACGTCATGAGCCAGGAACAGCAGCCCTGCCAGCGGCCCGGCTGCGACGGCAGGTACGAGGACATGGGCGGCGGCGAGCTGTACTGCGACACCTGCGGCCTCGCGCCGGTCGTCCCGGCCGGGGCGGGCCGGGCCGGCTCGGTGCCCACCGGCGGGACGGGCGGCGGCAGCCACTCGCAGGGCAGCGCCGGTTCGCGCGCCACCGGCCGCGGTTCCTCACGTACGTCCACGCGTACGTCCTCGCACTCGTCGAAGTCACGGCGCTCGGTGTCCGGACGTCTCTCGCGCGCGGTCTCCGGGAAGTCCACGGGCCGTTCGGTGTCGGTGCGCGGCTCCGGCTCGACCGCCGGCTCGACCGGGCGCGGCCGGCTCGGCGCGGGGCTCGTCGAGGTGCCCGGGATCCCGCGGCCCGACCCGCGCGAGATGGTGCTGGAGAACCCGGAGGTGCCCGAGCGCAAGCGGTTCTGTTCGCGCTCCGACTGCGGTGCCCCGGTGGGGCGTTCGCGCGGGGAGCGGGCCGGGCGCACGGAGGGCTTCTGCACCAAGTGCGGCCACCCGTACTCGTTCGTGCCGAAGCTGAAGTCCGGTGACGTCGTGCACGGCCAGTACGAGGTCGCGGGCTGTCTGGCGCACGGCGGTCTGGGCTGGGTGTATCTCGCCGTGGACCGCGCAGTGTCCGACCGCTGGGTGGTCCTCAAGGGCCTGCTGGACACCGGCGACCAGGACGCGATGGCCGCCGCGATCTCCGAGCGGCGCTTCCTCGCGGAGATCGAGCACTCCAACATCGTGCGGATCTACAACTTCGTGGAGCACCTCGACCAGCGCACCGGCTCGCTCGACGGCTACATCGTCATGGAGTACGTCGGCGGCAAGTCGCTGAAGGAGATCGCCAACGGCCGCCGCTCGGCCGACGGCAAGCGGGACCCGCTCCCGGTGGAGCAGGCGTGCGCCTACGGCATCGAGGCCCTGGAGGCGCTCGGTCACCTCCACAGCCGCAACCTCCTGTACTGCGACTTCAAGGTCGACAACGCCATCCAGACCGAGGACCAGCTCAAGCTGATCGACATGGGCGCGGTGCGCAGGATGGACGACGAGGAGTCGGCCATCTACGGCACGGTGGGCTACCAGGCCCCCGAGGTCGCGGACGTGGGCCCGTCGGTCGCCTCCGACCTGTACACCGTCGGCCGCACCCTGGCGGTGCTGGCCTTCGACTTCCAGGGCTACACCAACGTCTTCGTCGACTCGCTCCCCGACCCCGACAACATCGAGGTCTTCCGCCGGTACGAGTCCTTCTACCGGCTGCTGGTCCGCGCGACCGACCCGGACCCGGCCCGCCGGTTCGCCTCCGCACAGGAGATGTCGGAACAGCTGACGGGCGTCCTGCGCGAGGTCGTCTCCCTGCAGACGGGCCGCGCCAGGCCCTCCCTGTCGACCCTCTTCGGCCCCGAAGTCCGCGTCACCGACGCGGAGTTGTTCCCGAAGCTGGACGGGGAGGTGTCGCGCCTGGGGGGACGGGTGATGCCTTCCCGCAAGACCTCCGCCGGTGCCGGCGGTGTGGGCGGTGCGATCGGTGCCGGCGGGGCGATCGTCAAGCCGGTCAACGCCCCCGTCGCCTCCCTCGCCCTTCCCGTCCCCCTCGTCGACCCCTCCGACCCCAACGCCGGTTTCCTCGCCGGGCTCATGACCACCGCGCCCGCCGAACTGCTCGGCGCCCTCGCGGCCGCGCCGGCCCCGTCGGCGGAGTCACGGCTCCGGCAGATCCGCGCCTGGCTGGAGAACGGCGACGCGCACACCGCGGACGAGGCGCTGCGGCGCCTCGAGGACGAACGGTCCGACGACTGGCGGGTGGTCTGGTACCGGGGCGTGGCCGCCCTGGTGACCGGCGACCACGAGGCCGCCGCGCTCGCCTTCGACGCGATCTACGACGCCTTCCCCGGCGAACCCGCCCCCAAGCTCGCCCTCGGCCTGTGCGCGGAGGTGCTCGGCCAGCTCGACAACGCCGCCGAGTACTACGGCCTGGTCTGGTCGACCGACCCCAGCTATGTGAGCGCCGCGTTCGGCCTCGCGCGCGTGCAGCTCGCGGCCGGGGACCGCCGCAGCGCGGTGAAGTCGCTGGAGTCGGTGCCGGAGTCCTCCATCCACTACACCGCCGCCCGGGTGGCCGCCGTCCGCGCGCGGCTGCGTGGACGCACCGCGACCGCGGGCGACGTACCCTTCCTGGACGACCTGACCGCCGCCGCCGGGCAGGTCGAGGCGCTGGACGCGTACGGTCTCGATCCGGCGCGCCGTGAGCAGTTGTCGGCCGAGGTGCTGGGCGCGGCCCTGGACTGGATACTCTCCGGTGGCCAGGACTCCGTCGCCCCCGCCGCCGGAGGACGGGCGCTGCTCGGCAGTGGACTGGACGAGCGAGGACTGCGCTTCGGCCTGGAGCGTTCGTACCGCGCGCTGGCCCGGCTCGCGCAGGGCGGCGAGGAGAGGATCTACCTGGTGGAACGAGCCAACCGTTACCGCCCCCGGACGTGGGTGTAGTTGATGTCGCAGATGCCCCAGCAGACCGCCCTTTCGAGGTGCCCGAGCTGCGAGGAACCCCTCGAGTCGGGCGACCGTTTCTGCGGTGCGTGCGGATACGACCTGTCCGCCGTCCCGGCACGGCCGGACGACAGCCCGACCATCGCCATGAACGGCGCGCCCCCCGGCGGCCCCTGGCCACCCGCCCCGCACCCCCCTGCGGAACTGCATCTGCCGATCGACCTGCGCGCCGCGGCGTCGGGCGAGCACGAACTGCCCCAGGTGCCGCCCCAGTCCGGGCCGGTACTCGGATCACCGGTCTCCCCCGCCTCCGGTGTCCGCTTCGACCGGCCCCCGGAGCCCGAGGAGTACCTTTTGCAGGCGCCCGACCCACGCGTGGCCGCCGGGCCGCCCACCCCCGCCGAAGGCACCACAGTGTGCGTGGCCTGCCGCGCGGGCCGGGTCGACGGCGACGGCTACTGCGAGAACTGCGGGCACGCCCAGCCGCGTGAGCGCGACCACATGGAGCAGGAGGCGGGCCCGATCGCCGCCGTCAGCGACCGCGGCCTGCGCCACCACCGCAACGAGGACGCCTTCACCCTCGGCACCAGCGTGCTGCCCGACGGCTCGCCGGCCACCTTCGCGGTCGTCTGCGACGGCGTGTCCTCCGCGACCCGCCCCGACGACGCCTCCCTGGCCGCCTCCCGGGCCGCGGCCGACGCGCTGCTGGCCGCGCTGCCGCAGGGCACGCACCCCCAGCAGGCCATGCACGAGGCGATCGTCGCCGCCTCCCGCGCGGTCAACTCGCTCGCCGGGGAACCCGCCACGGCCCGCGAGCACCAGCCCCACCAGAACGCCCCCGCGTGCACGATCGTCGGCTCGGTCGTCACCCCGAGCCTGCTGGTCGTCGGCTGGGTCGGCGACAGCCGCGTCTACTGGGTGCCCACCGACCGCAGTTCACCCCCGGCCCGGCTCACCGAGGACGACTCCTGGGCCGCCCAGATGGTCGCCGCGGGCCTGATGAACGAGGCAGAGGCGTACGCCGACGAGCGCGCCCACGCGATCACCGGCTGGCTCGGCGCGGACGCCTACGAACTCGACCCGCACACCGCTTCCTTCAAGCCGGACCGGCCTGGTGTGGTGGTGGTGTGCACCGACGGCCTGTGGAACTACGCGGAGTCGGCCGACGAGCTGGCGGAGGCCGTGCCGGCCGACGCCGCCGCGCGCCCGCTGCACACCGCCCGGGTGCTGGTCGGTCACGCCCTGGACGGCGGGGGCCACGACAACGTAACAGTGGCCGTCGTGCCGTTCCCGACCCCTTCGCAGGGGGCAGGATCGGCCTGAGGCCGTACGCGGGGAATGCGCCGCAGCAGGAGCGCCGGACCGGAGGGGACCGGTCCGCGATCAGTCATCGCCCCACGACTGTGGGGGTCCGCGAGGGGGATGTGAGCAGGCATGGCCAATTTCTCGAAGTCGCACGCGCCGCAGTTCGCGATGGACGTCTACCAGAACGAGTACCTGCCCGAGGGCGGCCGTGAGGTCAACGCGATCGTCACGGTGACCGCGACCGGCGGCGGCACGATCGGCAGCGCGGTCGCGGCCGCGCACCTGTGGTCGGCGGAACAGGGCCCCTCGGCGGCGGTCGCGGTCATGGTCGACTGCTCGGGCTCCATGGACTACCCGCCGACCAAGATGCGCAACGCCCGCGACGCCACGGCCGCCGCGATCGACACCCTGCGCGACGGGGTGCACTTCGCGGTGATCGGCGGCACCCACGTGGCCAAGGAGGTCTATCCGGGCAACGGCCGTCTCGCGGTCGCCGACGCCACCACCCGCGCCCAGGCCAAGCAGGCCCTGCGCAAGCTCAGCGCGGGCGGCGGTACGGCCATCGGGACCTGGCTGCGCCTCGCCGACCGCCTGCTGTCCTCGGCGGACGTCGCCATACGGCACGGCATCCTGCTCACCGACGGACGCAACGAACACGAGTCGCCGGAGGACCTCAAGGCCTCCCTCGACGCCTGCGCGGGGCGTTTCACCTGCGACGCCCGCGGGGTGGGCACCGACTGGGAAGTGAAAGAAGTCACAGGGATCGCCTCCGCCCTGCTCGGCACCGCCGACATCGTCGCCGACCCGGCCGCCCTCGCCGACGACTTCAGGCAGATGATGGAGACGGCCATGGGCAAGGAGGTCGCCGACGTCGCTCTGAGGGTGTGGACCCCGGTGGGCACCGTCATCAAGTTCGTCAAGCAGGTCGCGCCCACCGTCGAGGAGCTCACCGACCGCCGCAGCGAGGCCGGTCCGCGCGCCGGGGACTACCCCACCGGCTCCTGGGGAGACGAGTCCCGTGACTACCACGTCTGCGTCGAGGTCCCGGCCGCGAACATCGGCCAGGAGATGCTCGCCGCCCGGGTCTCCCTGGTCGTCCCGCAGCCCGACGGCACCACACAGAACCTGGGCGCCCAGGGTCTCGTCAGGGCCGTGTGGACGGACGACATGGTCGCCTCGACGTCGATCAACCCCCAAGTCGCCCACTACACCGGCCAGGCCGAACTGGCCCAGGCCATCCAACAAGGGCTCGATCTCCGCAAAGCGGGCGATATCGACGGAGCAACGGCCAAACTGGGCCGGGCTGTTCAACTCGCGAGCGACTCGGGGAACGCCGATACTGCGAAACTGCTTTCGAAGGTGGTCGACGTGGTCGACGCCGCGACAGGTACTGTGCGACTGAAGGCGAAGGTCGAGGAGGCCGACGAGATGACTCTCGAGACACGGTCGACAAAGACAGTTCGTGTAAAGAAGTAGACAGTTACCGACGTAGAAGTTCCCTGATCCGAGAGGGGGAAGCGCCGACATGCCGACCTGCCCGAACGGACACCAGTCGGGTTCCGACGACTGGTGCGAGGTCTGCGGTCACCGCATGGCCGGTGCCGTGCCTCCGCCCCCTCCGCCGCCGCCCGGTCCGGGTGGAGGCGGCTACGGCTTCCCGCCGCCCGGTGGCCCCGGCGGTCCCGGCGGTCCCGGGGGCCAGCCCGGTGGACGTCCGCATCTGTCCGCCGTACCGGACCCCGAGCCGGAGCTCTGCCCGCAGTGCCGTACGCCCCGTGAGGGCGGTGCGCCCTTCTGCGAGGAGTGCCGGTGGAACTTCCTGACGAACACGGCGACCTCGTACACCCCGGCCGCCCCGCGCCCGCCGGCCGGTTCCGGCGGTCCGCCCTCGCACTTCCAGCAGCAGCCGCCCGGGCCCGGTCCGTCCTTCGGTGGCGGCGGTGACTCGTACGAGTACCAGGGCTCGCGCCCGTCCCAGGTGAACCGCCCCGCGGAACCGATCCCCTTCGGCTCGGAGCCTTCGGGCCGCTCGGGTCCGGGTGGGCCGGGCCCCGGTGGTCGTGGCGGTCCTGGTGGTCCTGGTGGTCCGCAGGGCTTCCCCGGTGACCCGGCTCGGCCTGGTGGTCCCGGCGGACCCGGCGGTCCTGGCTCCTCCGGTCCTTCCGGTTTCCCGGGCGGACCCGGTGCACCCGGCGGTCCCGGCCCCTCCGGTTTCCCCGGCGACCCGTCCCGATCCGGTGGCCCGGGCCAGTCCGGTCCTGGTGGTCGGCAGGGTTTCCCGGGCGACCCCGGACGCGCCGGTGCACCCGGCCCCTCCGGTTACCCGAGCGGACCCGGCGGACCTGCCGCACCGGGCTCCTCCGGTTACCCGGGTGACCCCTCCCGTCCCGGAGGCCAAGGTGGTCCCGGTGGTCCCGGAAACAACCCCGGCCCCGGCGGCGGCTACGGCTACCCGCAGCCCGGCGCCACCCAGGCTCCGCCCGGATCCTCCGGTCCTGGTGGCCCCGGCGGCGGCTACGGCTACCCGCAGCCCGGCGGTCCGCAGGGCTTCGGCGGCACTCCCACTCAGCCCGGCCCCGGCGGTCCCGGTGGCCCGCAGGGCTTCCCCGGCGACCCGTCCCGCCTCGGCCCGGGTGGCCCCTCCGGTCCCGGCGGTGGCCCCGGTGGTCCGCCGAACTTCGGTGCGGACCCCTCCCGCCCGGTCCCGCCGCCCCCCGGCCCCGGTAACACGAGCGGTGCCCCGCAGGGCTTCCCGGCGCAGAACGCATCGGCCCCGCCCGCCTTCCCGCAGGAGACCAACCGGCCCCAGCCGGGCGGTCCGCCCTTCGGTGGCGGCGGCGCCGACGACTGGGTCATCTCCCCACCCTCCTCCACCGCCCCCGGAGGCCCGGGCGGCGGCCCCGGCGGTCCTGGTGGTCCTGGTGGCCCCGGCGGCGGCTACGGCTATCCGCAGCCCGGCGCCACCCAGGCCCCGCCCGGGCCCCCCGGGCCGTCCTTCCCGCAGCAGCCTGCGACCTGGACGGCGACGATCGGCCCGGACCGGGACTACTTCCTGGCGATGATGCAGCGCTCCGGCCCCGAGGCCGCGGGCCTCAACCTGCCCGCATACTCCCCCGAGCAGCAGCGCACGCTCACCGGCAACCAGGTCACCATCGGCCGCCGCCGGCACTCCACCGGTGACACCCCCGACGTCGACCTGTCGGTGCCGCCGGAGGACCCGGGCGTCTCGCACCAGCACGCGGTGCTGGTGCAGCAGCCGGACGGCTCCTGGGCGGTCGTCGACCAGAACTCGACGAACGGCACCACGGTCAACGGGGCCGAGGAGCCCATCACGCCGTTCGTGCCGGTGCCGCTCCAGGACGGCGACCGGGTGCACGTGGGCGCCTGGACGACGATCACGATCCGCCGCGGTTAGCCGGCGGCCACGTCACCGGAGGAGCTTCACCGGAGGGGCCACGTATGCGGTCCCTCCGGGTCGTCCAGCCACGCCCACTCCCGGTCTCCGCTGACCGTGATGCCGTACCGCTCACGGCTGGGCTGCCTCTCGCGCTCCCACAGCGCGTACGCCTCCCGCGGTGCGAGGCTGCCGCGGCTCAGAGCCAGCAGGAAGCGGAACAGCTCGCTCTCCCGGGCCCGGCGCGGTACCCCGCCCCACTCGACGGACCCCTCTTCCTGCCGGTCCGCGCCACGCAACGGCACGAAGTAGACGGGGGTGTGCAGGAAGCGCCCTTCGGCGTGTCCGGCGTCCCGGACCGCCAAGGCGATCAGGCCGGTGGCGAGCGGGCTCAGGATGCGGGCGCCGGGGCGGCACTGGCCGAGCCAGGCGGTCGGGACCGACGTCAGAGTGCAGGTGGCGATGATCCGGTCGAAGGGGGCGCGTTCGGGCACCCCGCGCGCGCCGTCGCCGGTGACGACGAAGGGGTGGTACCCGGCGGCGGCCAGATGTCTGCGCGCCGCCTCGGTTATCTCCGGTTCCAGGTCGACGGTGGTGACCGCGTCATCGCCGAGCCGGTGGGCGAGCAGGGCCGCGTTGTAGCCGGTGCCGGCGCCGATCTCCAGGACCCGGTCGCCGTCCCGGATCCGCAGCTCGGTCAGCATCATCGCCATCAGCGAGGGCTGGCTGCTGGAGGAGACCAGTTCGCCGTCGCGCAGCCGGGTCGCCAGCGGGGCGTCGGCGTAGGCTCCGCGAAGCCACTCCTGTCGGGTGCGCGGGTCCGGGCTCTCGCCCCAGCGCCGCTCGTAGCCCCCTACGACGCCGACGTAGTAGTAGGGCACGAACAGATGCCGGGGCACCGCCTCGAAGGCCTGCCGCCACACCGGGTCGGCGGCCCAGGCCCCGCTCGCGTCGATCTCCCGCACCAGCGCGGCCCGTACGGAGGCGGCGAGTTCGGCCAGGTCCCTGTCGAGAGCGTGCGCGCCCATGTCTCCACTCTGCACCCTGAGCACGGGAGGTCCTAAGCCTTGAGTCCTCGTCCGCCCCGTCTGAGACCATGGTTGACGTGAAAGAGATCCGGCGCGGCACGCTGCAGACGCAGACCTTCTACGAGCAGGTCGGCGGGGAGGAGACCTTCCGCCGCCTCGTCCACCGTTTCTACGAGGGGGTCGCCGAGGACCCGGTCCTGCGGCCCATGTATCCCGAGGAGGATCTCGGCCCGGCCGAGGAGCGCCTCACGCTGTTCCTGATCCAGTACTGGGGCGGCCCCACGACGTACAGCGACAACCGGGGCCACCCGCGGCTGCGCATGCGCCACGCGCCCTTCACCGTCAATCGTGAGGCGCACGACGCCTGGCTGCGGCACATGCGGGACGCCGTCGACGAACTCGGCCTGTCCGAGGAGCACGAGACCCAGCTGTGGAACTACCTGACGTACGCGGCCGCTTCGATGGTGAACACCGCCGACTGATCACTCTTTACTGAGCGTCGATTTCCGGTCACACTCCGGTCAAGCCCGCTTCCTCGGCCGGCCGTAGCGGCGGACAGCCGGCTGCTGGGGAGGTGGCGGTGGGCACGGCGGCACCCGCGTGGCCGGACGACAGCGACCGGGGAGGATGACCGCTCAGCGCACTCAGCGCACGCTGACGCCGAGCGCCCCCAGGCCCCCCTGCCGTACGGCGATCGAGCCGTAGGGCGTCCGCAGCCGCAGCCACGCCCCCGACGAGAAGAGCCCCACGTCCCCGCCGGGCCGCAGGAATCCGAGCGACTGCGCCGCATGCACGGCCCGCACGGGCAGTCGGGTGTCTGCCACGGTCCGGGACCAGATCTCCCGTCCGATCCTGTCGAGTTCGGCCCGCGTACGTGCCTCGGGGGCCAACTCCTCCGTACGGGCCCGGAATTCGGCGACCCCGGCGTGGACGAGCGCCCGCAGCGCCTCCGGTCCCGGCAGCCCGGTCACCGCTCGCCACCCACCGCGCGGCGGCAGCACTCCGGCCCACGGCGGCCCGGTCACCGGCCCCGGCACGACAGCCGTACTCGCGCTCTCGTCGACGGACTCCAGGAGTTCCCCGGCGGACACGGTCACATCGAGGGTGACGTCGAGCCCGTTCTCGTACGGCTTGGCGAGCCGCACCGCACGGATCGCCAGCACGTCGAAGGAGGGCGGGCGCCCGAAGACGGCGAGCGCGGTGCCGGTCCCCTGGAGGCGTACCGCGGCCGAGCGGTCGTAGCGCAGCAGCCGGGAGAGGAAGGCGGCGAGGTCCGCGGCCTCCCCCTCGTCGGCGAGGTGGAGGACCGTCATGCGGCGACGGCCTCCTCCTCGTCGTCGTCCCGGTACTCCTCGAGGAACTCCCGTTCCTCCGCGGTGATCCGGCGCGGCCGCTGTGCCTCGAAGTCGAACGGCACGATCACCGTGGAGGCCCGGACGTAGACGTCGTCGCCGTCCTTCACCTCGTAGGCGATGGTGAAGGACGCGGCCCGGATCTCGGTGACCCACAGCTCGATGTCCACCGGCGCGTGCCGGTGGACGAGCTGCCGCTTGTAGTCGATCTCATGGCGTGCCACCACGGACCCCTGCTTGAAGTCCTTCTCCGGGCGGAACAGGAAGTCGATACGGGCTTCCTCCAGGTAGCGGAGGAAGACCACGTTGTTGACGTGGCCGTACGCGTCCATGTCCGCCCAGCGCAGCGGGCAGCGGTAGATGTGCCGCAAGATCAGCCTCGGGTCAGCTTCTTGTAGGTGGCGCGGTGCGGGCGCGCGGCGTCCGGGCCGAGCCGCTCGACCTTGTTCTTCTCGTACGACTCGAAGTTGCCCTCGAACCAGTACCACTTGGAGTCACCCTCGTAGGCGAGGATGTGGGTCGCGACCCGGTCCAGGAACCAGCGGTCGTGGGAGATGACCACAGCCGCGCCCGGGAACTCGAGCAGGGCGTTCTCGAGCGAGGACAGGGTCTCGACGTCGAGGTCGTTGGTGGGCTCGTCGAGGAGCAGCAGGTTGCCGCCCTCCTTGAGCGTGAGCGCCAGGTTCAGGCGGTTGCGCTCACCACCGGACAGGACGCCGGCGGGCTTCTGCTGGTCAGGACCCTTGAAGCCGAAGGCGGAGACGTAGGCCCGCGACGGCATCTCGACCTGGCCCACGTTGATGTAGTCCAGCTCGTCCGACACCACGGCCCAGAGGGTCTTCTTGGGGTCGATGTTGGCGCGGCTCTGGTCGACGTAGCTGATCTTGACCGTGTCGCCGATCTTGACCGTGCCCGAGTCCGCGGGCTCGAGACCCTGGATCATCTTGAACAGCGTGGTCTTGCCCGCGCCGTTCGGGCCGATGATGCCCACGATGCCGTTGCGCGGCAGCGTGAACGAGAGGTCGTCGACCAGGACCTTGTCACCGAACGCCTTCGAGAGGTTGTTGACCTCGACGACGATGGAGCCCAGACGCGGGCCCGGCGGGATCTGGATCTCCTCGAAGTCCAGCTTCCGCATCTTGTCGGCCTCGGCCGCCATCTCCTCGTAACGAGCCAGGCGGGCCTTGGACTTGGTCTGGCGGCCCTTGGCGTTGGAGCGGACCCACTCCAGCTCTTCCTTGAGGCGCTTGGCGCGCTTCTCGTCCTTGCGGCCCTCGACCTTGAGGCGGGCGGCCTTCTTCTCCAGGTACGTGGAGTAGTTGCCCTCGTAGGGGATCGCGCGACCGCGGTCGAGCTCGAGGATCCACTGGGCGACGTTGTTCAGGAAGTACCGGTCGTGAGTGACGGCGACGACAGCGCCCGCGTACTTCGAGAGGTGCTGCTCCAGCCAGTTCACCGACTCGGCGTCCAGGTGGTTGGTGGGCTCGTCGAGGAGGAGCAGGTCCGGGGCCTCGATCAGCAGCTTGCAGAGCGCGACGCGGCGCTTCTCGCCACCGGAGAGGGTGGTGACGGGCCAGTCGCCGGGCGGGCAGCCCAGCGCCTCCATGGCCTGCTCCAGCTGCGCGTCCAGGTCCCAGGCGTTGGCGTGGTCCAGGTCCTCCTGGAGCTTGCCCATCTCGTCCAGCAGCGCGTCCGAGTAGTCCGTCGCCATGAGCTCGGCGACCTCGTTGAAGCGGTTGAGCTTGCCCATGATCTCGGCGGCGCCGTCCTGGACGTTCTCCAGGACCGTCTTGGACTCGTCGAGCTTCGGCTCCTGCATGAGGATGCCGACGCTGAAGCCGGGCGACAGGAACGCGTCGCCGTTCGACGGCTGCTCAAGGCCCGCCATGATCTTGAGAACGGTGGACTTACCGGCACCGTTAGGGCCGACCACACCGATCTTCGCGCCCGGCAGGAAGCTCAGCGTCACGTCGTCAAGGATGACCTTGTCTCCGTGCGCCTTACGCGTCTTGCGCATGGTGTAGATGTACTCAGCCAAGAGAAACCGTCCGGCAACTTGAGATCTGGGCAGTGGGCAGATACACCCCATCTTGCCTGAGGTCCACCCTCGGGTGGTAACCCGTTTGGTCGGGGGGCTGTGACCTGGGGGTTCGTGGTCGGCCACTGTCGGTCGTCGTTGGTCGGCCTCGGGCGCCCTCGCACGGCCCAGAGACGGCCCAGGACCGGGACTGCTCACTCAAGCGGCTGGGGCGCCACTCGCAGCTGCTCGCTGTAGAGCCAGGTGAAGGTGCGGTCGGGTTCGAGGTGGGCGTCTCCCCAGTGGATGACGTGGATGCCGTTCTCCGGGTCGGCTGTGAAGAACAGGCACACGAGCTTCGTGGAGGCACCCAGGGCCTCGAAGGTCTCGTGCAGTTCCTCGTACTCCTCTGTCGTGAGGTCGTCGTCAATGGGAAAGAGGCCGGCCTGCGGCTCCGGTCCGTGACTCAGGAGCATCCGGCGGCGCGTGGGGGAAGCGTTGGCTGCCAGCCGCGCGCGTTCGAGGGGCTTCGGGCGATCGGCGTACTTGAAGGGGAAGAGAGCGTGGTCGTTGATGACTGCGTACTCGTACCCGCGCACGTCACGCACGGCCTCGTCCAGCTCACGAGCCGTATCCGCGAGGTTCTCGCGCACGGCCTCGGCCAGGGTGACGCCGTAAGGGCTGCGCTTCTTCAGCCTCGCGGTGAGGTGAACGGCATGAGCCCGCGTGTGAGCCCTGGCCAGCTGTTCCGGAATGGCCTCGACCAGCCTGCCGGCATGCCGCCCGAACCGCTTCATGGCCCAGTCCGACGGCTCACCGCGATTGCCACCCAGCACGGACATACAGAGTCCCCCTCCCCCAGTCACCCCGCCTACCAACTGTGTGACACGTACATGAAGCGCCAACAAGGCCGCGGATCCAGCCACGCGGCGTGAAGGGACCTCCTGGGGCGCGTCGGGGGGCTTGGAGCGGGGGGCCTGGAAGGCGTTTGAGCGGACGACCGGGTGAGCGGGTCCGACCTGGCCCTTTCGGGCAAGCCGTCGAACACCGCCCGCCGAAGTCCAAGAAGCCCGCGCTGCGGACTGCGGCGACGAGTCACCTCGTGCAGCGGGGCCACACCCCAGCCCAGCCTCGGTCCACCGGCCAGGCGCCGCCCGCATGTCATCCCCGAACCGAAGCCGAGTTCCTGCGGGCAGATGCCCCAGCCGATCCCGGTATGCCGGCACGTACAGTGCGCCCGGGAAGACCGGCAGGACCCGATGCCGCTCGGGTCCCGCATGCCGAGCCCGTCGGCGAGAATGCTGTACCCGCAAACCCCTTGATCGACATGCAGCTGCCTCCCAACTGTGCTCCCCTGGACATAGGTACTGCCAGTACCGCAGGCGAACCCGCCATATGCCTGGCGGACCTCTCGCCCCGGCAGGCGACAGCTACCGCTCGAAGCGGTCAAGCACAGCACCAGCAGAGGCACCGAGCACCAATTCGGATCGCCCCGACTTACCGCCCTGCCGTGACGCCCGCACACGATGTATTTCCGCCCGCTTTGGAATGTGGTCACCATGACATCCGAAGGGCTTTGGCTGCGAGTAGCCCAGTGATGATGGTCGCAGCAGTCGGACTGAGTGCCGCCCCCGCAGAGCAGCCGTCCGTAGTCACAGCGGCCAGCTAATTCCCCGAGGCTGATGCATACGCAACCCAGGGCAAGAGCAATGTCATCTCGGACGACGAAGAGGTACAAGTCTCCTGGATAGCCAGCCAAGTTTCCCCCGGGGGGAAGGCATACCGATACGCTGGCAGGTGAACGTCATCTATAACAACACAAGGCGAGAGTATTGGGTACGTGAAGGCCGAGCACGACCTATGCAGCGATCACCCGGAGTGGAACGCCAACCCGAGGACCGGCGATCGCGTCTCACTGCAGTGGGAGGACTACGGGACCTCCCAGGCCCTTGACCCCTTTGGTCACTGAGCCTGCGCAACAGCAAGTGGAGACGACAATGACCGACAACCCCGATGAACATAGGGGAACGAGAGTGGAGCAGGAGGCTCGCGGCGAGCCCCGGCAATGGGACCAGCGACCCCAACACCCTCCGACGACCCCGCCGCCGTTCGCACCACAACCAACGCCGCCGACAGCATCGGCGGCATTGACACCGCTCACCGAATGCCCGGCCTGCGGGAAACCCGCCGGCGAGGAACTGTCCTGCCAATTCTGCAGTCAAGTGCTGTTCCTGCCGCAAGGAATACGGCTCTCCACTGCTGGACTTCGCTTCGGCGGGTACGTACTGGAGTTCGTACTCATGATCTGCACTTTGGTGATCGGCTGGGTCATCTGGGCGCTCATAGCGTTCCAATATGGCCAGACGCCCGCCAAACAGCTGCTTCACATGAGAGTCATCTGCATTCCGCAGGCTCGAACCGCCGGATGGCTCAGAATGTTCTTCCGGGAAGTCATCGCGAAGACGCTCATCGGATTCCTTGCCAGCTTCACCCTTCTGATTCCCTATTTCTGGCTCCTGTGGGACAAGAATCGCCAGGAGCTGTGGGACAAGATGGCCACTACGCTGGTCGTCAGCGACCCCCGAGATCTGCTTCAGCCACAGCCGCAGCCACAGCTTTCGGACAGTCGTGCCGGGACACCGCAGAGGTAAGTGGCAGTTCGCCGCCGCAAGGGTTGGTCAGTCGCCTGCCCCACGCACGGCCAGCACCACAGCCGCACCCACGACCACCGCGCCCGCTGCCCCCGCTGCCCCCGCCGCCCCCACGGACCGCATCCGCCCCCCGGACGTCCGCCACGACAGCACCGACCACTTCGACCGTGCCGACAGCAGTGACCCCGTGCTCAGCCACGAGCCCGCCGAGATCAGGGACAGGGCCGAACCGATCGAGCCGACGGACAGGGCGCTGCCGATCGAGCCGACCGAGAGGGCCGAGCCCACGGAACCGATGGACAGCACCGAACCCACCGAGCCGATCGACAGCACCGAGTCCTGCGACCACAGGGACAGCACCGAGTCCGAGGAGGTACGACGCGCCGGCGACGCGGATGGCTTGGTCATGACGCCATTCTGCCCGTCACCGACGCGGTACTGCCCTTCACCGACGCCATCCCGTCCGTCACCGACGCGCCGCGGTCAGTCCTGTGCCCGGTTCTGCTTCCTGCCGGTGAGGACCAGGGCCGCGCCCCCGATCACGACCAGCGCGATGGCGGTACCGGCGATCAGCGGGGTGGTGGCGGAGCCGCCGGTCTCGGCGAGGTTGACGTCGGTGGTGGGGAGGGCAACCGTGGCGGGGCTGGGATCGCTGAGGGTCTGGGTCGTGGCGCCCCGCTCACTGCTGCGGGTGCGGCAGTCGAGGACACCGGTGAAGCGCTCGGCGAGACCGTCGGGGCCGGTGATCGTGAAGTCGTACGCCTGGTCCTCCTGGAGCGGGACCGTCACCGTGCGGGACTCGCCCGCCGCGATGGCGTACTTGGTGCCCATCAGCTCGAATCCGAACTCCTCGTCGCCCTGGTTGACCGCCGTGATGTCCAGACCGCCCTTGGTGCAGTTCCGCGCCGCGGACAGAGCCGGCACGGCACCCTCCTTCGCCCAGGTCGCGCTCGCCGTGGCCGAGACCGTCGACTCGCTGGAGCCGGCGAGGATCTGGGTCTGGCTCCGGCTCTCGGAGGCGAAGGCACGGCCGACCGGCACGGTGGTCGAGGCCTGCACGGTGAGGTCGGCCGAGCCCGCCGCCGCGTCCTCGGGGACGTCGAAGTAGAGCTCGCCGCCGTCGCTCACCGAGGTCACCGGTCTGCCGTCCTTGCCGACGATCCGCACGCCGCTGGTGGCCGCGTCCGCCGGCGGGGTGACCGTGGCACCGGCCGCGTTGGTGTGCACCGTGACCGGGCCGAGCAGCTCGCCGGGGTGGCCGGAGACCGCGGGCGGGTCGAGCGTCAGGGACGCGGCCGGCTCCGCGATGTCACGGGCGCTCTTGTGCAGGTAGTCCGCGAGCTTCTCGGCCTGCGGGTCGACGGCGTCCACGTCCGCGTCGTCCGAGTAGCGCCAGATCGCCACCTGGGTGCCGGCCGCCGCGTCCTGCTCGGTCAGGCCCGAGGCGATACCGGCCTTGGCGGCGAGCGCCGCGAGATCGTTGACCTGGGGGTAGGAGTTCTCCAGGATCCAACGGATCCTGCCCGCACCCTTGTTGGCGCCCAGCGAGGTGCCGCTCCAGTCGGTCTCGTGGTACTTGGCGTCCTTCTGCGTGGGGTTGTAGAGATCGACGCAGTAGGTCTGGAGGGTTCCGCCGCCCTCAACGGACATCTCGAACAGCCCGGCCGACACCGGGAGATCGCCGTCGGTGTCGTGTATCACCGCGTCACCGTAGGTCTTCAGGCCCCCTATGGTGGCGGTCGCCCCTCTCTGGTTCTGCGCCGCCTCGTCCGCCGACGCCGGGCCGGCGACGGCCACCATCGCACCGGCGGCGAGCAGGCCGGAGACGAAGGTGACGGCCGCGAGGCGAGCCGCCCCCCGTCCGCGCACGGACAGCGCAGAGAACGCAGAAAACACGGAATTCCCCTTCGAGCAGGACCCGTTGTCGAGCGGGGTGGCGGTCCCACCAGCAGAATCAGTAGCCCCGGGAGCTGTGTTCGGCATCCTAGGGACGCGGCCGGCCCCCTCTTCCCGAGGATGCCGTCGGAAGATCGATCCGACTCGGAATCGTTATCGCCACGGCCTTTCACCCGCATGACTTATCGATATATCGACCAGAGACACCTAGAACGCATTCGCCGATAAGCCGCAGTTCGGTCGCAGTCGCCGCGCCCCCAGCTGATGTCACGTCACCGCGACGGCTTCCTGTCGTTCGGCTGCCTCGCCCTGCGGTGTCTCCCAGACGGGCTCGGGCTGCTGCCCGGACGAACCCGCCGTGGTGTTCTCCGGCCGCTGGGTGCGCCGGAAGGCCGAGGTGCCGCGCGCCAGGTCGTGGCCGATCGCCACCGCGTCGATGTCGGCCGAGGTCCAGGCCGGCTGCCCCTCGCGCACCTCCGAACGCACCTTCAACCGGCCCTGTACGACCACCGGATCACCCACGTTGATCGACCCCGCCACGTTCGTGGCGAGCTGACGGTTGGCCCACACCGTGAAGAAGTTGGTGTGCCCGTCCGTCCACTCGTTCTTCTCCCGGTCGAGATAGCGTGCGGTCGCCGCCAGCCGGAACCGCACCGACGCTCCCGTCGCCAACTCCCGGTACACCGGCTGTGTCGCCACGTTGCCCACTGCGCAGATCATGGTCTCGTTCATCGCTGGAACCCCTCCCGACATGCGTACGGGCCCGTCCCGTACGGCTGCTGCTGTCTGCGTGCCGACCGCATCAGCGCGATCGCCGCGAAGCCAGACTGCCTCCGCCGGGCCGAGCCCGCTGCGCCCTGTGGACCGTCCCCGGGTTGTGGAAAACTCCGCCACCCGAACGAGGGACCCCGTCCACAGAACCGCCGGTCACGGGACCGCCCGTCACCGCATCTCCGTCAGCCCCTCACCCCACCCCGACGACCCTGCCGTACTGCTCCCGGACCTCCCGGTAGCGCAGCAGCTCCGCCGCCACCGGATCCAGCACCCGTGCCCGCCCGCACCCGGACGCCGCCTCCCGCAGCCGCCGTTCCGCCTCCACGCCGTACCGTCGCGCCGGCCCCCGCGCCGCCATCCGGCAGCTCCACTCGACGAGCGGGCCGCCGACGATTCCGGCCACCATCAGCAGCACCGGGACTCCCAGGTTCGGCGCCATGACCCCGACGATCTGGCCCACCAGCCAGAGCCCGCCGACGACTTGGAGGAGCGTCATGGACGCCTGCGCCAGCACGGCCACCGGCCACCAGCCCGGGCGCGGCGGACGGCCCGGTGGGAGCCCGGCCCGGGCGGTCAGCTCGTCCAGCGCCTCGGGCAGCCCCTGGGAGCCGCGTACGGCCGCCTCGCGCACCGCCTGCGCCCACGCCGTGGGCAGCCCCCTCGAGGCCCGGTCGGCGAGCGTGCGTACGGCCTGCTCGACCTGCTGCCGCGCGGTAGCCTCCTCGTCCGGGTGGGCGCGCAGCGGCAGCCGGCCCGTGGGAGGTTCGCGCCGGTCCTCGAACCAGCGCCACAGCCGCAGCCAGGGCGTCCCGCACGCGCGGTTGGCGTTGCGCAGCCAGGCGCGTTCGGCCGCCTCGCCCGCCGCGGTGGCGCCGACCGCGTCCGCGAGCCGGGCGGCGAAGTCGTCGCGCGCCGCCTCGCTCAGCCCGGTGCGCCGGCCCGTCGCGTAGACGGGCCGCAGCCGCCACGCCGCCGCGTCCACGTCGGCCGCGATCCGCCGCGCGGGAGCCCCGCGCTCGGTCACGAACTGACCGAGCGCCTCGCGCAGTTCGCCGACGCCGTCCCCGGTGAGCGCCGACACCGCGAGCACGGTCGCGCCCGGTTCGCCGTACTCCCCGAGGGCTACCCCGTCCTCGTCCAGGAGCCGTCGCAGATCGTCGAGGACCTGCTCGGCGGCCTCCCCGGGCAGCCGGTCGATCTGGTTGAGGACGACGAACATGACCTCCGCGTGGCCCGCCATGGGCCGCAGATAGCGCTCGTGCAGCATCGCGTCGGCGTACTTCTCGGGGTCGACGACCCAGATGACGGCGTCGACGAGCGCCAGAACCCGGTCCACGTGCTCGCGGTGCTGCACGGCGGCCGAGTCGTGGTCGGGCAGGTCGACCAGGACGAGGCCGCGCAACTGTGCCTCCGAGTCGGCACTCTGCAACGGGCGCCGCCGCAACCGGGGCGGGATCCCGAGCCGTTCGATGAGACTGGCCGAACCGTCGCTCCAACTGCACGCGATCGGCGCTGCCGTGGTGGGCCGGCGTACGCCGGTCTCCGAGATGGCCACTCCGGCGAGCGAGTTGAACAGCTGCGACTTGCCGCTGCCCGTCGCGCCGGCGATGGCGACGACCGTGTGCTGCCCGGACAGCCTGCGCCGGGCGGCCGCCTCGTCCAGCACCTGGCCGGCCTCGGCGAGCGTCCGGCTGTCGAGCCGCGTCCGCGAGAGCCCGACCAGTTCCCGCAGCGCCTCCAGGCGGGAGCGCAGCGGGCCGTCGTACGTGAGGGGGGCCGGGGGCGGGGCGTTGGGCCCACGGACCTCCACGACGGCGGCCTGCTCGGTCTCGGCGGTGACCCGCCGCGCGATGAGCCCGTCGTCCCAGGAGCCGCCGGAGTCGGCGTCTGCCGTCCCCGCGGAGGTTTCCACGGCCTCCACGCGCACGCGTTCGGCCTCCTCGCGCGCGTGTCCCTGGCCCGCGTCCGCCCGCGTGGGACCGGAGCCCGCGCCTCTGCGCGCCCCCCCGGCGTCCGCACGCAAGTCCCGACCCTCAGCACCCTCCACGCGCGCCTGCCCGTCCTTCCCGCCCGAGTCCGCTTCGGCGCCCGCGGATTCCCCGACCGGCCCCTCCCCGTTCTCCGATGCGGTGTCCCCGGCCCGCCCCGCGTGGTCCTGCTCCGTGTGGTCCTGATCCGTGACGGCGGTCATCGGTCACCTCTCCTTCTGCAGTACGGACAGCGCGGCGATGAGTTCGGCCTGTGGTTCGGGGTGTACGTCGAGGGCGTCGAGCGGGGCGAGCCGGCGCTCGCGTTCGGTGTTCACGACCCGGTCGAGGTGCTCGGCGAGCAGCCGTCCGCCCCGGTCGCGCAGCCGCAGGGCCCCGTGGGCGCCGATCCGCTCGGCGAGTCCTTCGCCCGCGACCCGGGCCCGGCGTCCACCGAGCAGCGCGGTGGCGACGAGGGCGGCGACCGTCTCCGGGTCGGGCGGGGCCCCGCGGTCGAGGTCGCGGATCTCCTCCTCGGCGTACTCCTCCAGCTCCCGCCGCCAGCGTCGTACGGCCATCCCGATCCGGTGCTCGGCGCTCTCCAGGGTCGGATCCCGGTCCGTCAGTTCCGGCGCCGCCGCGGCCGGTTCGCGTCGCCAGGCCTCGTCGACACGCTCGTCGGCGGCGGTGACCGCGCACAGCAGGAGGGCGCCCAGGCTCTCCACCAGGGCGTCCAGGAGCTCCGCGGCGGTGCAGTCCAGGGGGAAGGCCCGCCAGCGCTTGAGGGCGTCACCGGCGAGCACGGCACCGGCCTGCAGCCGCCCCCGCACGCGCGCGTACTCGCTGTCGTACGCCCCCTCGACGGCGGCGGTGAGCCGCAGCGCGGCCGCGTACTGGGCGGCGGCGGCGCCGGCCAGCTCGGGCATGCGGGACTTGAGGGAGTTCAGGACGCCGTGGGCCGTACGGGCGACGGCGTACTGCCGGGCCGCGGGGTCCTGCACCTGGTGGACGAGCCAGGTCCGCAGCGAGGCCACGGCGGTGGCCGGCAGCAGCCCGCCGCCCCAGGCCGACTCGGGCAGCTCGGGCACCGTGAACCGGGGTACATGGCCGAGGCCCGCCTTGGTGAGCAGGGCGCCGTACTGCCGCGAGACCTCGGAGACGACCTGGTGCGGCACCCGGTCGAGGACGGTCACGAGCGTGGCGTCGTACTCCTTGGCGGTGCGCAGGAGATGCCAGGGGACCGCGTCGGCGTAGCGGGCGGCCGTGGTGACCATGATCCAGATGTCGGCGGCGCAGATCAGCTCGGCGGCGAGGACGCGGTTGTCGGCGACCAGGGAGTCGATGTCGGGTGCGTCGAGGAGCGCGATGCCCCGCGGGAGGGTCTCGGCGGTCTCGACGCGCAGCACGCGCGCGGGGTTCTCGCCGGGCAGCAGGAGTTCGTCCCCCGGCTCGTGGTGGGGCACCCACACGCGGGTGAGGTCCGGCAGTACGCGCATTCCGCTGAACCAGTGGTGGTCCTCCGGATGGCAGACCAGCACCGGTGTCCGCGTGGTCGGCCGCAGCACGCCCGCCTCGCTCACCCGGCGTCCCACAAGGGAGTTGACGAGGGTCGACTTGCCGGCCCCGGTGGACCCGCCCACCACGGCCAGCAGCGGCGCTTCGGGGTCTCTCAGCCGGGGCACCAGATAGTCGTCGAGCTGGGCGAGCAGTTCGTCGCGGTTGGCACGCGCGCGTGGGGCCCCCGCCAGGGGCAGCGGGAAGCGTGCGGCGGCGACACGGTCGCGCAGGGCGGAGAGTGCGTCGAGCAGCTGAGGCCGTACGTCCAAGGTCACCACATGTGAAGAATGCCCAATTTTGGGGGAATTCTGAAGCATATGGCCATGTCTGCGCGCCGACCGGACACAAGGGATGGAAGGGATGACTGGGACGCAGGCACAGTCCAGGCATAACGAGTGCACAACACCCGGTGCGCCAGGCCCCAAAAGCGATGCACTATTCGTACCTGCCTGCGATTATCAGGACCGCTTCACCGAACCTCCACATCGAGCCACGGAGGCGAAGCAACAGGGACAAGGTCGCAGGAGCCCTATCCTTGTCCCCGGCAACGTCACGGAACGGCCCACACCCGGGCACCCAAGACAGAGGCCACCACACCCGGCCCCCGTAGCTCAGTGGATAGAGCAGGCGCCTTCTAAGCGCTTGGCCGCAGGTTCGAGTCCTGCCGGGGGCGCACACACCCTCTCCCTGCGGAAACGCGTGAGGGGTTCTCTGATGTCCGGATGCACATCGCTGTGAGACCAAGCGCCTTGGCTGCCCACGATCGTGGATACATACCCCGACATCGGTGTGGCAGTTCGCGCCAAGGGACGCCTGGTTACCCCTCCTCATCCAGCACCTGGGCGGCCGCGCGTGCGTCCATGAGGTTGGACCACGCCTGTTCGGCCGGGAGCAGGTCCCGCTCGGGCAGGGCGTATTCCGGATACCAGCCCTCAGCCTCGCAGCCGGGGACGTTGCGCAGGATCAGCACGGTCAGGTTCGGCGGTACGGAGCCGGTGATCCGGACGGCGAGGTAGGTCTCGTGGCCGTCGTCCGCCCGCACCTGGAGACCAAGAGTGAAAGTGTCGAACTCGCGTGTGTGCTCACGGCCGTCGCGCAGCGTGGCGCGCGCCAGGTCCAGCAGAGTCGCCCGCAGACGGCGCACGAAGCGGACACCGGCCTCGGCGCGGTACCGGACGTGGTCCTCGCGCGCGGGCAGAAGGTGAGCGGTGTGCGTCGCGGTCTTCAGGCCGTCGGAATGGTCCGCGTTGTAGCGCGCCCGGGCGGCGCGGCCGTCGGCCTCAAGGGCTGCATAGAAGTCCTCGCCCGAGCCGTCCTCGCGCCGGCCCGCCGCGACCAGCCACGGCAGGTCGGCGTCCAGCCATACCGCGCCGCGCCACCGCTGCACCTTGACCTTGAACAGCACCTGGTCGTCCACGGACCGGATGCGTTCGTGCTTGCCGTCCTCGTCCGCGAACTGCTCGGACGCCTTGGCCAGCACCGGGTGGTCGATCTCGTCCAGCGGCGCCGTGACCGGCGGCACCGCGAGGCACAAATCCTCGCGCAAGCAGCGCAGCGTCGGGCGGGCGGGCGCAGCGGGCCGGGTCCGCTCATTCCTCGATTCCCCCGACCGCGTCGATCTCCTCCGCGGTCAGCCCGGTCAGCAGCATCACATCCGACTTCAGCGAGCCATCCAGCACGCGGAGCGCCTCCACCATGCCGGACCGCAGATCCTCACGGCGCTGCTCCAGATACGCCCGGACCGCCTCGGCCACCAGGTCCTTCTTCGTCAGTCCCAGGAAATGAGCGCCCTGGCTGATCAACTTGTCCGTCGCCGGGTCCACCTTCAGCGGGGACTGGCGCACCGGCTTCGCCGCCGTCGTCATCGTCAACACCTCCGTCGTCATAGTACCTAAATACCTCACGGTGTTGTTCCGGCGTCACCGCTCTCGAACGCCCTGACCCAGCAGGCGCCCGGAATCGACAGCAAGCGCTTTGACGATTTCCGTTCCCGGACGACCTGCGAACACGCAGGTGAGCACATCGCTCAGGTCCGCGCACCTTCTAAGCGCTTGGCCGCAGGTTCGAGTCCTGCCGGGGGCGCACATTCCTTCTGACCACGTGATGTGGGCAGAGGGTTTTTTCATGTCCGCCCGGCGCGGGGCGATGGACAGCCGAGGCGAGGAGACAGCCGTCCACGGCCGGACGCGGGCCGCTTCGGGCCGCAGGCGCTCGTCGGGCTGGACGGCGTCTCCCGCTGCCGGGGTCCGCGCACCGCGGTCCACGGCACCCCGGTCCTCGACGTCAAGTCCTGCACGGCCGAGTCACGCCCGACAGGGACCGACCCACCAGCCCGCCCAGGCGACCGGGATCATGCGCGACCGCCACTGACAGTGCCACGGCGTAGAGTCGATCACCTTGGCGGGATGAAGCAGGGGGAAAGGACCGACATGCGTCTGCGCTGTGCCGTGCTCGACGACTTCCAGCGGGTGGTGACCGAGTTCGCCGACTGGTCGCCGCTCGCGGACCGGGTCGACGTCGTCTCCCACGACACCCACTTCGCCGACGAGGACGCCCTGGCGGCCGCGCTCGCCGACGCCGACATCGTGGTCACCCTGCGCGAGCGCGTCCCCTTCCCTGCCTCCCTCATCGCCCGGCTGCCCCGGCTGAAGCTGCTCATCGCCTCCGGCATGCGCAACTCCGTCATCGACTACGCGGCCGCCGAGGCACACGGAGTCACCGTCTGCGGTACGGCGAGCTCCTCGACCCCGCCGGTCGAGCTGACCTGGGCGCTGCTGCTCGGTCTGGCCCGCGGGATCGTCGAGGAGAGCAACGCCCTGCGCGCGGGCGGCCCTTGGCAGAGCACCGTCGGCGCCGACCTGCACGGCCGCCGGCTCGGACTGCTCGGCCTCGGGAAGATCGGCGGCCGGGTGGCACAGGTCGGGCTCGCCTTCGGCATGGAGGTCAGCGCCTGGAGCCAGAACCTCACCGAGGAGCGCGCCGACGAGGTGGGCGTCGCACTCGCCCCCTCCCTGCCCGACCTCCTCCGCACCAGCGACTTCGTCTCCGTCCACCTCGCCCTCGGCGACCGCACCCGAGGTCTGCTCGGCCCCGCCGAACTCGCCCTCCTCAAGCCCGGCGCCTATCTGATCAACACCTCCCGCGCGGCGATCGTCGACCAGGACGCGCTCCTCACCGCCCTGCACGAGGGCCGGATCGCCGGAGCGGGCGTCGACGTCTTCGACACCGAGCCCCTCCCCGCCGACCACCCGATGCGCACGGCACCGCGCCTGCTCGCCACCCCGCACCTCGGCTATGTCTCGCGGGCCAACTACACGACGTACTACGGCCAGGCGGTCGAGAACATCCAGGCGTACCTGGCGGGTTCCCCCGTACGACGGCTGACCGGTCCGAGCTGATTTCCCTCGCACGCCAGAGCGGTACCCGGTCCCCCGCCGCAGAAAGGGTGATCCCGACATCAACGCCGTTACCAGGAGTGAGCCTCCGCGTTGAAGGGGGAGTGCGACGGCGCGTCCTGCCGCCGCACTCACCGAGTCAAAAGGAGAACGTGATGTCTCGCATCGCGAAGGCAGCAGGAGTCGCCCTCGGCGCCGGTGCCGTGGTCATCGGCGGCGCCGGCCTGGCCCTGGCGGACGCCAACGCCGACGCCGCCGCCATCGGCTCGCCCGGCGTCCTGTCCGGCAACGTCGTCCAGGTTCCGATCCACATCCCGGTCAACGTGTGCGGCAACACCATCAACGCGGTCGGTCTGCTGAACCCGGCCTTCGGCAACACCTGCGCCAACATCAGTGGCGGCGACAGCCACAAGGGCAACCCCGGCCCGGGTGGGCACGGCGGCTACGGCGGCTGATCGTCCGTACGCAACACAAGAGCCCCGGCACCTCGAGCGCCGGGGCTCTCCCCATGTCCGGGACCATGTCCGGGACCATGTCCGGAACAATGTGCGGGACCATGTGCGGGACCGCCTCCGCGGGCCCGCCCCGGGTCTCAGGCGTACCGGTAGATCCCGCTGACGTCCTCCAGCTGATCCGGCGTCACGTCCCACGGCGGCAGCTTCTCGTGCCGGGCCACGACCCGCTCGTACTGGTCGCTCGTCGGACCGGGCGGCCTCGCGGGCTGATAGCGGGCACCGCTGTGCCGCCGCTGCCAGCGGTACCAGCACAGGTCGATGAAGGCGTGGTGCAGCCAGAACACGGGATCGTTGACGGACGCGCCGCCGACCATGGCCCCGCCGACCCAGCGGTGCACCCGGTTGTGGTTGCGCCAGGCGGCACTGCCCCGCCCGCTCCCCCACCCCTCCAGCTTGTTGCGGAAGCCCTTGGTCACCGTCGAGTTCCACGGTGAGACGTCGTAGACGGGGTCGGCGAGCGCCCCCTCCAGCTCTGTTCTGGTCGGCAGCGCGAGGGGAGCGGCGGCGTGCCCGAGGTCGCGGGTGAGGAACTCCGCGTCGGTGACGCCCTCCGTGAGGGTCCAGTTGCCGCCCGCGTAGGCGAACGGACCCGTCATCACCTGGCGGTCCGAGCGCCGCCCGTTGCCGCCGAGGAGGTCCTTGGTCCAGGGCACGGACGTCGTCCCGCGGTCCCGGGTCCAGTCCCAGTACGGCACCGTCACCGACGGGTCCACCCGGCGCAGCGCCCGTTCCAGGTCCAGCAGGAAGCGGCGGTGCCAGGGCAGGAAGGAGGGCGCCATGTGGGCCGTCCGCAGACCGTCCTCGCCGTCGGAGACGTAGTACTGGATGTGGGTGCGCACGAACTGGTCGTACTCGCCACGCCGTTTCAGCTCCAGCAGCGCCTTCACGAACCGCCGCTTCTCCGTGGCGGTCAGTGTGCTGACGTCCTTACGCGTGTACGCCATGGTGTCCCCCCATGTGTGCGTCGCCCGCCATGGTCCCCAGGTCGCGCAGCCGCTGACCCGGCCCCAGCTCGTCGACGGCCGCGCGGGCCGCCTCCAGCGGGGTCGGGTACGAGCGGTAGTGGTCGACCATGCTCAGCCAGCTGCCGTCGGCGCGGCGCATGAGGTGCAGCGGTCGGCCGTCCACGGTGACCTGCCACGGGACGGCGTCGGCGGGATGCCCGGCGGCGATCACCCGCAGGCCGCGGATGCGCCGGCCACGATGGATCTCGTCGAAATAGAAGGCCGGGTCCGCGGGCGGCGCTGCCCGGCGCTCGGGCCGGGAGGCCGCGACAACGGGCGCCAGCGCGACGGCCACGGCCGCGGCGAGCAGCCCGCGCAACGCGTCCCGCCGCGCGGTACGCACCGGCCGGGGTCTCACCGCCCCCTTTTCGGCCCTCGCCACTCCCCCACCGACGCTGACGACCATCGTGTACTCCTCGCCCGGTTCCGATGTACACAGCCGTAACCGCCCGAGGGCCCCCGTGGTCACTCCTCCGGCCCGGGCAGGGTTGTCCCGGAAGGCCGACGGACCGGGTCGCCACGCCCGGGCCCCAGCCGCCGCACCGACTCGCCGCGCCGAGCCGCCGCGTCGGCGCGGTCCTACAATCCCGGTCCCATGCCCAGGTCCGCGCCGGGCGCCGTCTGCAGGACCGGGGCGAGGATGCCCGCCTGCGGGAGCTTCGTGTCCGGCAGGCCCATGTGGTCGGGGTTCGGCCGGGTCAGCGGGGCGTCCACGCTCAGTCCGGGCGCCAGAGTGCGCAGGTCGGAGGCGGGGACACCGACACCGGCGTGGTCGAAGTCGTCTCCGAGGACATGCGGCACGGGCGCGCGCAGGCCGGCGCCGGGCAGGCCGCCGTTCAGCGGCACCTGCGGAATGGTCCGCGCCGGGAGGAGCCGGCCCTCGACGAACTGCGGACCGTCAGGCTTTCCCGGCCGCAGCAGCGGGATCTCCCCGCTGAGGCTCGGCAGTTCCATGTGGAGGTTCTTCTCGGCGGCTTCCAGCGGCACCGGGACGGGGACCGTGCCGACCGCGGCGGCGGGCGCGGCGGCGGCACCCATGGCGGCCGCGACGCCGGCGACGACGGCGGCAAGGGTTCGGGTGGTCGACTTCATGGCAGGTGCGGTCCCTTTCAGGGTTCGGGGGCTCAACGTCCGTACCGCGTAACGATCCTGGGGCGGTCACCAGCGCAAGAATCCCCCGGGTGCCGCAGTAGTACGACGAACCGACAGCGGCCGGTCAGCTCGTCCAGAAGTCCCACCAGCGGGTCAGGACCAGCATCCCGACGATCCCGGTGTGCAGCACCGGCGGCACCCAGGCGAACTCGTCGAGGAACGTCCTGAGCGGGCCGGGCGCGGACAGGAACCGGTGGCGTACGGCGTGCGCGACGACGTACCAGAACAGCAGGATCGTGGCGACCCACGCCAGACAGCACCACAGGCACAGCGCGTTGATCCGGTACAGCGACTCGAACTGCAGCCACGACACGAACCCGACGCCGAACAGGCAGCTGGCCGCCAGGAGGAGCCAGTACCAGCGGGGGAAGCGGGCGCCCGCCAGCAGACTCACGCCGACGCAGATGACGACGCCGTAGGCGACCAGGCCCAGCATCGGGTTGGGGAACCCGAAGGCAGAGGCCTGGTCGCTCCGCATGACGCTGCCGCAGGACACCACCGGGTTGAGGCTGCACCCGGGGGTGAAGTCCGGGTCCTCGAGCAGCTTGAACTTGTCGAGCGTGATGACCCAGGAGGCCAGCAGCCCGGCCGTCCCCGTGATCACCAGCAGCAGGGCGAAGGCGCGGCCCGCGCCCGCCGGCTCCCGCGTGTGCTGCTCCGGGGCGGCCACGGCGTCAGGCGCGCAGGCTGCGGGCCGGCAGCACGATGTGCGCGGCGGCGTCCAGGGTCTCGTCGGCGTTGACGAAGTCGGCGAGCGTCGCCGGGTCGACGGACTTGCCCGGCTCGACCTCCGGCCAGGCGCGGGTGGTGAAGATCAGGTAGGCGAAGCCGCGTGCGTCGACCGCCGCCAGCCACGCCGGCGGCACGGTGCACTGGACGTTGAGCCGCGGCATGGTGAGGACGGCCTGGCCCGCGACGACAAGCAGACCGACCGGGAGACTGGGCCTGGCGATGCCGTCGACCAGCTCCCGGCCGACCGGCAGGCCGTTGTCCGTGAGCAGCCGCTCGACCGCCGCCGACGTCGTCTCCGGACCGCCCTCGGCGTTCCCGAGGGAGCAGACCAGGAGGTGGGGGATGTCGATGCCGTCGGCGTTCTCCCCGCTCCAGGGCAGTACGACGACGGTGCCGAGGTCGGCGGAGCGGAAGGGCCGGGTCTCGCTTGGGGTTGAGGTCACCGGGCGACCTTAACGACGCTCCGGACGGCCGCCGGACGCGTTCTCACCCGAGTGGGCGATGGGCCGCCGTCCGTCCACACGAACGAGGGACGGGCTCGAACAGCGCGAAGGGCCGATCCCGTGGCCCGGACGGCCACCACGGAATCGGCCCCTTTCCCGGATTTCCCGGATGCCTCCGGTGCGGGGAAAAGCGGAATCAGCCGCCCACGGGAAGAACGCCGACAATCCCGCCGTCGTTGTTCAGGTCCTTGGTCGCGCCCTTCACGGCGTTGAGCACGGAGTCCTTGTTCTCGGTGTCGAGCGCGTCCGACTGGTGCTGCAGCGGCATCACGTCGATGGGACCCCTGGTGAGCGCGTTCACGGCGCCGTTGAGGCTGGTGGGCGTGAGGTCGGCGCTGTTGTAGGCGAACGCGGGCGCTGCGGCACCGGCGAGGACCAGGGAACCGGCAACGACAGCAGCGGCCTTCAGGGACTTCATCGTGTTCCTTTCTTCGGCAACTCATGTCGCCAGAGAGAATTCTGACGCCGTGCCCAACGAGTTGCGTCCGGAGCGGAAACCCTTCCGGTGAGTCCTCATATGAGATCCCCGAGCTCCATGGAAGGCCGCGCGAAAGGGCCGCGGGGCTAGCTCGGCAGGCCGTTCGCCGGAAGGCCCGGCGGGCCCGGCAGGCTCGGTCTGGGCAGCTTGCCGCCCAGCAGCGTCGCGGCGACGGTGTTGACGAGACTCGTCACCGAGTCGGTGACCGCCGGGGGCACCTGAGCGGCGTCTCCTGAGGTCACCGCCTTGATCAGCTCGTCGATCGCCTTCTGCAGCGCGGCCAGCGCGTCGCCGATGACGTCGGCGGGGGCCACGCCGGCGGTGGCACCGCTCCTCGTGGGGGCGGGGAGCGTGCCGGCCGGAAGTGCGGGCGTCGTCGTGGTGGCCTTGGCGATGGCGTCCTTCACGGCGGTGCCGAGCTTGGTCGCCTCGACGGCGGAGAGCTGCCCGTTGTCGGCCTTGAGCACGGAGTTCAGCAGGTCGGTGACCGGGGTGAGTACGCCGCCGAGGTCACCGAGGCTCTTCACCTGCGCGAGGAGCGCGTCCGCGTCGGGCACGGGCGCACCGGACGCCGTACGGGCGCGCTCCCGGGCCGGGTCGGCGGCGACAGCGGCCGGACCGGCCGTGCCGACCAGCAGGGCGGCGCACAGTGCGGTGGACGCGATACGCCGTGCGGGCAGACCACGCATGGGTGTTCCTTTCGATGAGCATCGGATCTGTGCCCACCGTGAATTCACCCACCGAGCCCCGCAACCGGTGTCCCCCGTTCGGGGAAACGCAGACCGGCCGCTCTTCCGCGCGCGAAACACGGGAGGGCGGCCGGCCGACGAAGCGACGTGTGAACGTCAGTCGTTCACGCACTGGTTGCCGAACGCCGGGTTCAGCAGGCCGACGATGTCGACGGTGTTGCCGCAGAGGTTGATCGGAACGTGCACAGGAACCTGGACGACGTTGCCCGACAGCACACCCGGGGAGTGAGCGGCGACGGCCTGCGCGCCACTGTCGGCGACAGCGATGCCCGCACCACCGGCGACGGCCGCGGCGGCAACGGAGGTCAGGGCCAGGCCCTTCGCGATACGCGACATGGAGAGTTGCTCCTTGGGGGTTGACGCAAACACCTGGGCGGGGATGCCCGGCGCTGTGTCAACGCGCGGCGCCCTCGCGGGTTGTGCGGCCAAAGGGGTGATCCGCCGGGACCCCGGGTGTGCGATTCCGACACGCTTGACCGATTTGCCAGTAATCGTCCGGATCGCGGCTAGAGTTGCGGATCTCCCGACGCCCCCACAGACGGCACTTCGCACGCACGGGGCGCCGTATTTTCCGGAAAGGGCAACGCCGGTCATGCGTAATTCCCCGGGTCCACTGCTGCGCCGTGCGATGGCGGGCGTGCTCTGTCTGGCGGCCCTCGCCGCGCCGGTCTGCGCCGAAGCGGCGGTCCACGCCCCGTCGACCGCCCCGCCGGCCGCGGAGGCGCGGCGGCTCCCCTTCACCGAGCGCTACCGCGCGACTCAGCACGGCGGCATCGTCCGCGCGGCCAACATCTCCCTCACCTGCCGTGCCACCGGTACCCGGGCCGCGGCCTCCTGCCCGGCCGTACGCGCGGGCGGGAAAGGGATCAACGGCGACTTCGACATGTTCTACGTCGACGTGGACCGCGACCCCAACACCTACAACTCCTCCAGCGCCGCGGTCCGGCTGCCCGAGGGCTCACAGGTGACGTACGCGCGGCTGTACTGGGGCGGCAATCTGCGGGTGGGCGAGCAGAAGCCGCCGAAGGACAACGGGCGGGTGCTGGTCGCCGAGCCCGGCGGCACGTACAAGGCCCTCCTCGCGGACACCCTGGTGGGCCACCGGGTGACGCACGGCGCGGACGCCTACCAGGCCTCGGCGGACGTCACGAAGCTGGTCCGGGAGAGTGGTTCGGGCCTGTACACGGTGGCTCAGATCAACGCGGCGATGGGCAGGTCGACAGCCGGGGCGTGGGGCGGCTGGACGCTGGTGGTGGCGTACGAGAACCCGGACCGCCCCCTGCGGCACCTCTCCCTCTGGGACGGCTTCGACGCCCTGAACTCCCGTCCCCCCCAGGAGATCCGCCTGGGCGGGCTGCGCCTGCCGAGGAACGGCACCGGCCGGGCCGGGCTCGTCGCGTACGACGGCGACCGCGGCCGCACGGGTGATTCGTTCACCGTGTCGACCGGCCGCGATTCGAACACCGTGCTCGCCGGTCCCGCCGGCCCCCGGGACGACGTACTCAACTCGACGATCTCCGAGGCGGGGGCGCCCACGCCGGAGCGTGTGCCCTCGTACGCGAACACGCTCGGTTACGACTCGGACGTGTTCGAACTCGGAAACGCCCTGCGCGACGGCGGTGACCACCTGGCCTTCCGGCTCGTTTCCCAGCGGGACGCGGCATGGGCCGGCGCGCTCTTCGTCGACGTCGACGCCCGGCAGTAGGCCCGTTCCGGCCCGTCCCGAGCCCGTCCCTGAGCGAGGAAACCGCGCAATGCACCAGTCAGCAACCGACCCCAGGCCGCGGGTCCTGCACCTCACGCAACCCGTGGACGGCGGGGTCGCCCGGGTGGTGACGGACCTGGCGCGGGCCCAGGTGGCCGCCGGTCTGCACGTCACGGTCGCCTGCCCGGACGGCCCCCTCACCGCGGACCTGCGGGTCCTGGGCGCGGACGTACGGCGGTGGGAGGCGACGCGCTCGCCGGGTCCGGCACTCGTGGGAGAGGTACGGCGGCTCGCCCGGGTGATCGAGGAGGTGCGGCCGGATCTGGTGCACGCGCACAGCGCGAAGGCCGGACTGGCCGCGCGGCTCGCCGTGCGGGGGCGGATCCCGACCGTGTTCCAGCCGCACGCCTGGTCGTTCGAGGCCGTCGGCGGCGTCACCGCCGCCCTCGCGCTCGGCTGGGAGCGGGCCGGATCGCGCTGGTCCGCGCGGACCGTGTGCGTCAGCGAGGCGGAGCGCCGGACGGGCCTGCGGGCCGGGATCGCGGGGCGGTGGAGCGTGATCCCCAACGGGATCGACACCGAACGCTTCCGTCCCGCCGCCGCGGACACCGTACGGGCGCGACTGCTGCCCGAGGTCGATCCCGGGGCGCCGCTCGTGGTGTGCGTGGGGCGGCTGTGCCGGCAGAAGGGGCAGGACGTCCTGCTGCGGGCGTGGGACACGGTGCTGCGCCATGTGCCGGACGCCCGGCTGGTACTGGTCGGGGACGGGCCGGAGCGGGACCGGCTGCGCGAACGGGCCCCGCGGTCCGTGCTCTTCACCGGGGCCGTCGCCGATGCCGTGCCCTGGTACCGGGCCGCCGATCTGGTGGTGCTGCCCTCGCGCTGGGAGGGCATGGCGCTCGCCCCGCTGGAGGCGATGGCCTGCGGGCGGCCCGTGGTGGTGACGGACGTGGACGGCGCCCGGGAGAGCCTGCCGCCCGCCCTCGCACCGCACTGCCTGGCGCCCCCGGAGAACCCGGCGGCACTGGCCGGCACCGTCGCCGCGCTGTTGCCCGACCCGTCGCTGCGCGAGTCGCTCGGCCACCAGGGCCGCCGTCACGTCCTGTCCACCCACGACGTGCGGCGCACGTCCGAGGCGGTGGCGGGCCTGTACCGCGACCTGCTCGACGCCGAGTTCGCCGCGCGCGTCGCGCCCACCGAGCACAGGGAGCCCATCCACTCGTGACCGCGGAAAGCACCGTCCCCTCCCCCGGCGGACAGGCCCGGGACCTCGGATTCTCAGCCGTCTCGATCATGCCGCCGCGCGACCAGGGAGCCGGATTCCGGTTCCCCGCCCGCCGGCCCACGGCCCGCCCCGCCTCTCCGGTCCCGCTGCTCACCGCGGACCTTCTCGCCGGCCTGGTCGGGGCGTTCGCGCTCAGCGGTGACCGCTTCCGGCCGCTGCTCGTGGCCGTGTTGGTGGCCGCGTCGATACTGCTGCGCCCGCACCCACCCCGTCAGGTGGCCGGCGTGCTCGACGAACTGCCCGCCGTGTGCGCCAGGATCGCGGTCGCCTGGCTGGTCCTCGCCGCCGCGGTGGCCTCGTACGACACGGACCGGGCGCTCTCCCCGGCGACGCTGGCCGTCGGTTTCCTGCTCCAGTCGGTGGCGGCCTGCGTGGGTCGCGGCACCGTGCGCCGGTGGCAGCGCGTGGCCCGGCTCACCCGGCCGCGCGCCGCCCTCGTCATCGGCCCCGCGGCGACCGCGCAGCGCGTGGCCGCCGCCGTACTGCGCCATCCGGGCTGTGGGGTGCGGCCGGTGGGGATCGTGAGCGAACAGCCCGACGGCGGCGAGGGGCTGCCCGTGCTGACGACCGGCGAGGAGGTCGAGCGGGCGCTCATCCAGAACGGCGTACGGGACGTCCTGACCGTGCATCCCTCCGTACGGTCACGGCAGGGGCCGTTGCTGCGGGCGCTCGCCGAGTCGGGGTGCGCGGTGTGGGAGATCGACGCGGAGTCGCCGTCGTACGAGATGAGGGAGCAGCTCGCCGGGTTCGCCTGCCGGCGTCTGGTGATGGGGTCGCGGCGGCGGGGCAGCGCGGGGAAGCGGGCGCTGGACGTGGTCGTGTCCGGGACGCTTTTGCTGCTGGTCAGTCCGCTGCTGCTGGTGTGCGCGGTGGCGCTGCGGCTGAGCGGCGGGCCGGGGGTGGTGTTCCGGCAGGAGCGGATCGGCCTGGACGGGAAACCGTTCACGCTGCTGAAGTTCCGCACCCACCGGCCGGTCGACGCGCACGAGGCGGCGACGCGCTGGAGCGTGGCGAACGAGCACCACATGCCGTGGCTGTGCCGCTTCCTGCGGCGTACCTCGCTGGACGAGCTGCTCCAGCTGTGGAACGTCCTGCGGGGCGACATGAGCCTGGTCGGCCCCCGGCCCGAACGCCCGTACTTCGTCACGAAGTTCAGCCAGACCTACCCCGGTTACGCGGCCCGGCACCGGATGCGGACCGGCATCACCGGGCTCGCCCAGATCCACGGGCTGCGCGGTGACACCTCGATCGAGGACCGCTGCCGGTTCGACAACGCGTACATCGACAACTGGTCGCTGTGGCAGGACATCTGCATCCTGCTGCGCACCGCGGCCGCGCTCGTGCGTCCGACAGGGAGCTGAGCGCGCATGAGTCTCGCACTGAGCCTGCCACGGGTACGGGAGCTCTCTCCCGTCCTGCCGGTGGTGGCCGTGGTCGCCCTGCTGGCGCTGCCGGTGTCGCCGACCGCCGAGAGCGGTGCGGGACCGGCCGACGCGGTCTCCGGCCTGGTGGTGCTGTACTGCGTGATCCGGCTGCTGCGGGAGCGGCGGCGCCCCCTGTCGCGAACGGCCGCCGTCGTCCTCGGTCTGCCGGTGGCCGGACTGGCCGTCGCCGCGGTGGGCGCGTCCTCGCCGGTGGCCGGGCTCACCGGGATGGGCCGCTATCTCCAGGTCTTCGTGCTGGTCCCGGTGGCCGTGCTGCTGCTGGTCCGGGACCGGCGCGACTTCCGGCTGCTGGCCTGGTCGCTGGTGGCGCTCGCCGGGTGGCAGGGCGCGATCGGAGTGCACCAGTACGCGACCGGGACCGGCGCCTCCTACCAGGGGGCGGACATCCGGGCCGTCGGCACCTTCGGGCCGGCGGACGTCATGGGGATGGCGACCGTCGTCTCCTTCGGGCTGGTCTGCGCGCTCGGGCTGGCGCTCGGGCGGACGTCCCTGCGGCAACGGGTGGTCGCCGCCGGGTGCGCGCTCGCACTGCTCATGCCGCTCGCGCTGTCCTTCAGCCGGGGTGCGTGGATCGCCACGGCCGTGACGTGCTCGGTGCAGCTGGTGCTGGCCGGGGTGCGGCGGGCGCTGGTGGTGGGGGCCGTGGCGGTTGCCGTCGGTGTGGTCCTGGTGGGCGGGTTCGGGCTGGGTTCGGCGCAGTTGCAGGAGCGGATCGACAGCATCACGCAGGTCACGGACGCTCCCGACCAGTCCGTGACCGACCGGTACACCATGTGGGCGGCGGCCGTCGGCATGTGGCGCGAACAGCCGCTGACCGGCGTGGGGTTGAAGGGCTTTCCCGAGCAGCGGGACGGGCACGCCTCGCTGGCCCTGTCCGCCGGCAGTGACACGGAGGGCGCGGGCGCGGCCTTCCGCCGGCAACCGCTGCTGTCCCCGCACAACATGTACCTCCTCGTCCTCGCCGAACAGGGCCTGATCGGCCTGCTCGCCCTCGGGGGCAGCTGGCTGGCCCTGCTGGTGTGCGGCCTGCGGGGGCTGGTGCGGGCGCGCGGCTCGGGGCGCGGGCTGGACTGCGCGCTCGTCGGCTGCGGGCTGCTGGTGTGGCAGCTGACGGACTTCGCGTACGCGGACATCGGCGGGCCCTCGACGGTACTGACGGCGGTGTGCTTCGGGGTGGTGGCGTGGTGGGGACTGGTCGGGAGCGGGGCGGTGGCGGCGGACGGGAACGGTCCCGTGACGGCACGGGACGGGGCCGGCGAGACCGAGGAGGCCGGAACGCGATGACGGTGACACCTCCGGATGCGTCCGGGTCGGCCGGGTCTGCCTCCGACACCGACCCCGAGTCCGGCTCCAGCTCTGCCTCCGACACCGACCCCGAGTCCGGCTCCGGTTCTCCCCCCGCCCCCCGCCTCGCCGACTCCCCCCTTCCCGTCCCCCCGGCCCGTGGCACCGCCGACCCGCCGCCCGCTGGAGTGCCCGAACTCCCCCCCGTCTCCCGGCGGTTCCTCGCCAAGGCCACTGCCGTCACCGCCGCCCTGTCCGTCGCCGGGGCGTTGCTCGGGCTGGTGCGGGACCAGTCGCTGGCCCGGTTGTTCGGGGCCGGGAGCGCGACGGACGCCTTCCTGGTGGCGTGGACCGTGCCGGAGTTCGCGTCGACGCTGCTCATCGAGGACGGGCTGGCCTTCGTCCTGATCCCGGCGTTCAGCCTGGCGCTGGCCCGGCGGGCCCAGGGTGCCCCCGGTGACCCGGTCCGCGCCCTGGTCGCCGCCACCCTGCCCCGCCTGACCCTGGTCTTCGTCGCCGCGTCCGCGCTGATCGTCGCCACCGCCCCCTACCTGGTCGAGGCCCTGGCGCCGGGCCTGCCCGATCCCGCCCTGGCCGTGGACTGCACCCGGCTCACCGCGACCTGTGTGCTGAGCTTCGGACTCGCCGGGTACTGCAGCGCGGTGCTGCGGGCGCACCGGCGGTTCCTGATGCCGGGCGCGATCTACGTGGCGTACAACGCCGGAATCATCGCGGCGATGTTCGTGCTGGGCGGTGACTGGGGAGTGCGTTCGGCCGCCGTGGGTGTCGCGGCCGGCGGCGCCCTGATGGTCGCGGTCCAACTCCCCGCCATGTGGCGGCAGTTGCGTCGCTCCCCGGTGCGTCGGGAGGAGCCCGCCGAGACCCCGGACCGGGCGGTGACCCTGGCGCTCGTCGCCCCCGTCCTGCTCTTCGCGCTGTGCCGGCAGTCCCAGGTCCTCGTCGAGCGCTTCCTCGCCTCCGCCCTGCCCGCCGGGGCCATCTCGCACCTGAACTACGCGCAGAAGGTGGCCCAGATCCCGATGACCCTGTCGCTGATGCTGTGCACGGTCACCTTCCCGGTGGTCGCGCGGGCCCTGGCCGACGGGGACACCGAGCGGGCCCGCAGCCGCGTGGAGCGCGACCTGGCGCTGGCCGCCTGCATGGTGCTGCTCGGCGCGGCCACGGTGATCGCGTGCGCGCCGCAGATCGTCGAAGTCCTCTTCCAGCGGGGCGCGTTCACCGCCCGGGACACGGCCGCCACGGCGGGCGTGATGCGCGTGTACGCCCTCGGTCTGCTCGGTCAGACCCTGGTCGGCGCACTGGTCCGCTCGTACTTCTCGGCGGGCCGTCCCACCTGGTACCCGGTCTGCGCGATGGCCGGGGGCATCCTCGTCACCGCGTGGTCCGGCTCCTGGGCGGTGGGCCCCTGGGGCGTGTCCGGGATCGCCGCCGCCAACGCCGCCGGGATCACCGTGACGGCGGTGCTGTTGCTCGCCGGCATGGGGACGACGTACCGGGGCGTCGGACGCGGCATCCCCGTCCGCACCCGGCAGGTGCTCGCGGAGCTGGGCCGGCCGGTCTGCGCGGCCGCGGTCGCGACACCGGCGGGCGCGCTCGTCGCGAGCCGCGCCGGGGGACCACTGCCGGGACTCCTGGCGGGGACGGTGACCGTGGCCGCCGTGTTCGTCCTGCTCGGCCTGGCCCTGGGCGCCCAGGGCTTCGCACCCGCCCTCCGCTCCGTACGGGCCGCCGCCCGCACCCTCACCCGAAGGCTCACACATGGCCGTTGACTCCTCCGCCGGCACCCGCACGGCGCCCCGCCGCGGTCCCGCCCCCTGGGTGGCGATGTACCACTCGGTGTCGGACTGCCCGGACGACCCGTACCGCATCACCGTCACTCCCGACCGGCTGGAACAGCAGCTGAGATGGCTCGCCCTGCGGGGGGTGCGGGGCGTGTCCATGGCCGAGCTGCTGGCCGCACGCGCGCGCGGCGAGGGCCGGCGCCTGGCGGGACTCACCTTCGACGACGGCTACGCCGACTTCGTCGACCACGCCCTGCCCGTGCTGCGCCGGCTGGACTTCGGCGCCACCCTCTTCGTGCTGCCCGGCCGGCTCGGCGGCGACAACGCCTGGGATCCGCTGGGCCCGCGCAAGCCGCTGCTGACGGCGGACGGCATCCGGCAGGCGGCACGGGCGGGGATCGAGATCGGCTCGCACGGGCTGACCCACATCGACCTGACCACGGCGGACGACCTCCGGCTGAAGGCCGAGGTCGTCGAGAGCCGGGCCGCGCTGGAGGAACTGCTCGACGCACCGGTGAACGGCTTCTGCTACCCCTACGGCACGCTCGACCAGCGGGCCGTCGAGGCCGTACGGAGCGCCGGATACCGCTACGCCTGCGGCATCGACCCCGGCCCGCTCACCGGCCCGCTGGCCCTCCCCCGGCTCCACGTCGGACAGAACGACGACGCCGTACGCCTGTTCCTGAAGTTCCGGCTGCACCGGCTGCGGCGCCGCCCTGTGGAGGGTCTGTGACATGAGGGCCCTGCACATCATCACCGGCCTCGGCGTCGGCGGCGCCGAGCAGCAACTGCGGCTGCTGCTGCGGCACCTGCCCGTCGACTGCGAGGTCGTGACGCTCACCAACCCGGGTGCGGTCGCCGACGGGCTCACCGCGGACGGGGTGCGGGTCACGCACCTCGGCATGGCCGGCAACCGCGACCTGGCCGCGCTGCCCCGTCTGGTCCGGCTCATCCGCCGGGGCCGCTACGACCTCGTGCACACCCACCTCTACCGTGCCTGCGTCTACGGCCGGCTCGCCGCGCGCCTCGCGGGCGTCCGGGCGGTCGTCGCCACCGAACACTCCCTCGGCGACTCGCAGATGGAGGGGCGCAGGCTCACCTCGGGCGTACGGGCGCTGTATCTCGCCAGCGAGCGGCTCGGCCGTTCCACGGTCGCCGTCTCCCCCACGGTCGCCGACCGGCTCAGGCGCTGGGGGGTGCCCGCGCCGCGGATCGAGGTCATCCCGAACGGCATCGACCTGGCCCGCTTCCGCTTCGACCCGGCGCGGCGGCTGCACACCCGCCAACGGCTCGGACTGCCGGAGACCGCGTACGTCGTCGGCGGCATCGGCCGGCTCACGGCGGCCAAGCGGTTCGACGTACTCATCCACGCGCTCGCCCAGCTCCCCGACAACTGCTGGCTGTTGCTGGTCGGCGGTGGGCCCGAGGAGCACGTCCTGCGGCGCACCGCGCGGGCGGCCGGGGTGGCGGACCGCGTCCTGTTCACCGGCGAACGCCCCTGCGTGCCCGACGGCTCACCCGGCCCCGACCTCCCCTCGCTCACCTCCGCGATGGATCTGCTCGCCTCGCCGTGCCCCGAGGAGGCGTTCGGCCTGGCCGTCGTGGAGGGCCTCGCCGCGGGGCTGCCCGTGCGCTACGCCGCCTGCCCCGCGGTGGAGGACCTGCCCCCGCACTCCGCGCCGGCCGCGCACCGCGTGACCTGCGACCCCGACGCGTTCGCCCGGGCTCTGGCGGCGGCCCGCGTCGAAGGCCCCCTCCCACGCACCGCGCCCGACGCCGCCCACCACTACAGCATCGCCCGCAGCGCCGCGCGCCTCATGGACGTCTACGCGGCGGCCCACTCCTCCTCGCCCTCGTCACCTCACGGAGTCAGTTCCTCATGACCGAGAATCCCACCGGCCCCCACCGCCCGTCCCTCGCCCTCACCCGCGCGAGGTCGCTGCCGGCCTGGTCCCTGCTCGCGGCCGGTGTCCTCGCCGGCGGTCTGCTCGGCGGCACGTACGGCCTGGTCAGGACGCCGACGTACACGGCCACCAGCTATGTCGTCGCGGTGCCGACCGAGAAGTCCGACTCCGCGACCGCACTGGGCTTCGCGCAGGCCTACGGCCGGGTCGCCACCCAGCTCGCCGTGCTCGGGGACGCGCAGGTGTGGGCGGGCGTGCCGGTCAAGACGCTGCAGTCGAGCGTGCAGACGGCGACCTCGCCGGACGCTCCGATGGTCTCGATCACGGCGACCTCCTCGAGCCCCGAGCTCGCCGCCGACATGGCCAACGCCGTCTCGCGCGCGCTGACCCGGCACGCGGACGACGCCCAGGCCGACACCCGTGTCGAACTCCGGCAGTTCGCCCGCGCCACCCGCCCCGGCGGGCCGTCCTCGGCGTCGCCGGCGGTGACGGGTCTGGTGGGGGCGAGCGCGGGCGGTCTGCTCGGCGGGCTCGTCCTGCTGGTCCGGCCCCGGCGGGCCACGGGCGAACCCGCGCGGCCGCCGTCCGTGCCCAGCCCGGCCACCGCCGCCGATGTCCACGGGCAGCTGTGACGTACAGCGTGGAACTCGTCACCGACGACACCACCTTCGCCGAACTCGCCTCGGACTGGCGCGAGTTGTACGGGAGGTGCGCGGCGGCGACCCCGTTCCAGAGCCACGCCTGGCTGCACTCGTGGTGGCTCTCCTACGGCAGACCGGGCCGGCTGCGCCTCCTGCTGGTCCGCGACGGCCGCGAACTCGTCGCCGCCGCCCCGCTGATGCGGGTACGGCGTCCGGTGCCGACGCTCGTGCCGCTCGGCGGGGCGATCTCCGACTACGGGGACGTACTGCTGGACGACGAGCGCGGCGAGGAGGCGGTGACCGCCCTCACCGAGGGACTCGCCTCCGCGGCCCGCACCGCACTGATCGACTTCCGCGAGGTACGGCCCGGGGGCGCGGCCGAGCGGATCTACGACCACTGGCGCGGCCCGCGTCGCCGGGTGAGCGACTCGCTGTGCCTGGAGCTGCCCGCCGTACCGATGGACGAGCTGGTCGCCCGGCTGCCCTCGGCGAAGGCCCAGCGGGTGCGGGCCAAGCTGCGCAAGCTGACCGCGCTCGGCGTCGAGCGTCAGGTGGTGCGCCCTGAGGAGGTCGACACGGCGCTGCGACGACTGCTGGAGCTGCACCGGCTCCAGTGGCAGGGGCGGAAGGTGACGTCCGAGCATCTGCGGCCGCGGTTCTGTGACCACCTGGTGCGGTCGGTGGAGCCGATGGTGCGCTCGGGGGACGCCGTGGTCACCGAGTTCCGCCTCGGCGAGGACGTGGTGGCCGTGGACCTGACGCTGCTGTCGCGACGGCTGGCGGGCGGGTATCTCTACGGCGCCCATCCGCGGTTGCGGGAGAGCAAGGCGGACGTGGCGGTGATGCTGCTCGACGCGTGCGCCGAGCACACCCGTAGCGGCGGGCGCGGCACGCTGAGCCTGCTGCGCGGCAACGAGCCGTACAAGCATCACTGGCGTCCCGAACCGGTCGTCAACCAGCGGCTGTTGCTGGCCCGGCGGCGCACCGCCCCGCTGCTGTCGGCGACGCTGTGCGACGTGGCCGCCCGGCGGCGGGGCAAGGAACTGGTGCGACGGTGGAGGGAGCGCGGTGGCGACGGGCCGTGACCGACCCGCCGCCTGGGGTTCACCGGCTGCGCGACCACCAGTCGAGGCGCAGACACAGCTTCCCGCCGAGCCAGTACTCGACCCAGTCGCCCAGCTGCACCGGGGAACAGTTGGCCGGAGGCACGGCAGTGGCCGGTGCGGTCGGAGTGACGGGTACCGAGGGAGTGGCGGGAGTCGTCGGTGTAGTGCTTCCGCCGGGCTCGGTCGGCTGCGGGGCCGGGCCGTCCGTGCGGCCGAAGAGCACGGACCGGTAGACCTGCGAGGACCTGGGGTTGTCTGCGCACTGCCAGACACCGTGCGGACAGTAGTCCGTCAGCGTGTTGTAGAGCGGCTGGTGCGCGTCCATCCACGCGAGCATGCTCCGCATGTACGCGGAGTTGTCACCGTTGCGGAAGAGTCCCCACTCCGGGTAGGAGATGGGCTTTCCGTGCGCCTTCGCGAAGTCCACCTGGGCCTGGAGGCCGTACGGCTCCTTCACCTGCTCCTCGAACGACAGCCCGGTCGGCTGGTCGTACGAATCCATTCCGATGATGTCGACCGTGTCGTCCCCGGGGTAGCACTCCGTCCAGGGAACGGCGTCCCGGCCGCGGTTCGGGGCGAAGTCGAAACGGAACTTCTGGCCCGGCACCGCGCGCATCGTGGTGACGATCCGCTTCCAGTACGTCTTCCACGCCTGCGGGTCGGGTCCGCAGCGGTGGGTGTACGTGGTGCCGTTCATCTCCCAGCCGAGGACGACGACCGTGTCCGGCGCCTTCAGCTCGACCAGCCGCTCGGCGAGCGCGCGGAAGTGGCGGTCGAACGCCCCGTCGGCGGCCCGGCGCAGCAGCAGCCGTACCTCGGCGTCGGAGACGTTCTCCTCGTTGCGCTCCATCATCGGCACGTTGAGGACGAGCATCCGGTCGGCCTGCCGGGTACGCCAGTCCGCCCAGACGTCGAGGAAGCCGTGCCGGCCCTCGATGTTGGTCCAGCGGTCACCGGGCAGATAGGTGTGCCCGACGCGCAACTCGGCACCGCCCAGCCAGTGGCTGAGCTCGGCGATCCGGGCCACGCCTCGGGGGCCGTAGTCGAGGTAGGCGCCGAAGGCGGGGCTGATCTTCACCGGTGGGACCGGCGTGACCGGGACCGGCGGAACCGGCGAAACCGACGGAACCGGCGAAACCGACGGGACCGACGGAATCGGTGGGACTGGCGAGACCGAGGAAATCGGTGGGACCGGCGGGGTGCCCGTGGGTGTCGGAGCGGGAGGATCGGCGACCCGCGCCGTCCCCGCGGCGAAACCCGGACCCGACGCCAGGACGACCGACGCGGCGGCCGCCGCCATGGTGACCGCCAGCCGTCGGGAACGGGCCCCTCGCTGCTGTGAGGACATGCCTGCTCCTTTCTCTCCGATAACTGACACTCAGTCACATCAATATGACCAACGCCACCGCGGTTGCGGCTTTCGAGTGCACCGATCGCCCACCCGAGTGAAACCACCCGAAGGAAATGCCCGTGTCGCTGCTCGACACCCGCGTCCCCGCCGTCCTGCTGCGGATCGACCGGAACCCCTTTCACCACGGAACACTGGGAGCCGTGCGCTCACTCGGCAGGGCCGGGGTCCACGTCCATCTCGTCGCGGAGTCCACCGGAAGTCCGGTCCGCAGTTCCCGGTTCGTACGCCAGATCCACCCCCCGCCGCCGCCCGGCGCCTCCCTCGCCGACATCGCCGCCGCACTGCGCCGGATCGCGAACGGCGTCGTGCGTCCGGCCGTACTGATCCCGTTGGACGACGCGAGCGCCATCGCGGTGGGTCGGCTGCGTGAGGAACTGGCCCCCGCCTACCTGCTGCCGCAGCAGCCGGGCACGCTGCCCGAACGCGTGGCCGACAAGGCGGAACTGGCCGAGGTGTGCGCGGCGGCGGGGGTGCCCCATCCGGAGACGGTCGTCCCGGAGAGCGCGAAGCACGCCGCGAGCGCCGCCCGGGGACTGGGGCTCCCGTTGATCGCCAAGTGGAGCCGGCCCTGGCTGCTGCCCCCGGGGTCCGGGCTGCGCAGCACGGTCGTGATCCGCTCGGCGCAGGAGGCGCGGGACCTGTATCTGCGGACCGGGGAGGCCGGCAGCCGGCTGCTGCTGCAGGCCTTCCTGCCCCCGGGCCCCGACCGGGACTGGTTCTTCCACGGGTACGCCGACCGGTCGGGGGCGGTGTGCGGCGGCGGCCCCGGCGTCAAGTCACGGGCCTGGCCGCCCGGCGCGGGACTGACGGCGGTCGGCCGCTGGACACCCAACCCGCAGGTGCAGCTGCTCGCCGAGCGGCTGGCGGGCGAACTGGGCTACCGCGGCATCTTCGACCTCGACTTCCGCCGCTGCGGCACGACCGGGCGCTATCACCTGCTCGACTTCAACCCGCGCCCCGGGGCGCAGTTCCGGCTCTTCACCGACACCGCCGGGCTGGACGTCGTACGCGCACTGCACCTGGACCTGACCCACCGTCCGCTGCCGGACGGGTCGCCGCTGCCGGGGCGGGAGTTCGTGGTGGAGAACTACGCCCCGTTGAACGCGCTGCGGCCCGCCCCTCCCGCCGGCCGCGAACTGGCCTGGAACGCGCGCGACGACCGCGGGCCCGGGCGGGCGTTGTGGAGCCTGTGGGCACGCCATGTGTCGGGGCGGCTGCTGGATCGCGTGCGGGGAGCGGCGGGCGCGACCGCCTCCGCCGGCGAGTCGCCCACCGCCCTGTCCCCCGACCTGTCCGACCACGTCCCCGAGGACGTCCCAAATGACGTCCGCGATGACGTCTGCGACGAGAAAGCGAGCAGTTGCTGATGTACGACCTACTGGTGGTGGGCGCCGGGCCCTACGGCCTGTCCATCGCCTCCCACGCCGCGGCCGCCGGGCTCAGGCTGCGTGTCTTCGGCCGTCCCATGGCGTCCTGGCGTGACCACATGCCCCGCGGCATGTTCCTCAAGTCCGAGCCGTGGGCCTCCAACCTCTCGGACCCGGACGGCCGTTGGCAGCTGGACCGGTACTGCGCGGGCCAGGGGGTGGCGGCCCGGCACGGGGAGCCGATCCCGGTGGAGACGTTCGCCGAGTACGGCCTGTGGTTCGCGCGCCACACCGCGCCCGAGGTCGACGAACGCACGGTGATCCGCGTGACCCCCTGCCCCGGCGGCTTCGAGGCGCTCACCGAGGACGGGCAGGTCTTCCACGCCCGTACCGTCGCCCTGGCGGTCGGCGTGATCCCCTTCGTCGAGATCCCGCCGGCCCTGCGCGGCCTGCCCTCGTCCCTCGTCTCGCACAGCAGCCACCACGACGACCTCTCCCGCTTCCGCGGACGGGACGTGACGGTCGTCGGGGGCGGCCAGGCGGCACTGGAGACCGCGGCCCTGCTCGCCGAACAGGGCACCCGGGTACGGGTGTTGGTGCGCGCCGACCGCCTGTCCTGGAACGACGTGCCACCGCCGTGGGAACGCCCCTGGTGGCAGTCGGCCCGCGCCCCGCACAGCGGCCTGGGCTGCGGCTGGCGCAACTGGTTCTACGCCGAACGCCCCGGCCTCTTCCACCGCCTCCCGGAAGCGACCCGCACCCGCGTCTCCTCGACGGCACTCGGCCCGGCGGGCGCCTGGTGGGTGAGGGACCGGGTTGAGGGGGCGGTGGAGGTCCTGCCCGGTCACGAGGTCGCGGCGGCGGGCTCGGTGCGGGACGGGGCCGGAGTACGGCTGGAGGTGGTGCACCGGACCCGCGGCGAGGGGACCGGACTCCTGGGGACCCTGGAAACCGACCACGTCATCGCGGCCACCGGGTTCACGGCCACGTGTGACCGCCTGACTCTTCTCTCCCCCGACCTGCGCGCCGACCTCATGAGCAGCACGGCCGGTTCACCCCGGGTGACCTCCGTATTCGAGTCCTCGCACCGCGGCCTGTTCCTCGCCGGCCTGATCACCGCACCGGGCTTCGGCCCGGCGATGCGGTTCGTCCAGGGGGCGGCCTACACGGCGGGGACGCTGGTACGGGGGGTGCGGCGCCGACTGCGGGCCGGGGACGTGGGCGCGGTGGTTCCGGCGCCGGGGAGGCGGGGGCGCAGCGGGACACCGGCGGGTGCGCGCGGCTGACGACCGTCGAGCCCAGGGCCCGGTGGCCGCGGGTGCCGGACGTTCAGTATCCGGCACCCGGCGCACTACCGTCGGGAGGCGGCTCGGCCCCGGCGGTACAGGACGACCCCACCCACGATCATCGCGGCGCTGGCACCGGAAGCGGCCAGCATGGCCTCGGCACCGGTGTGGGGCAGCTGGGGCGGAGGCATGTGATGCCCACCGGGAGGCGGGGTGTTCTCGCCGCCTGGCGGTGGGGTGTGGTCACCACTCGGAGGTGGCGTGTGGTCCCCGGGGGGTGGCGTGTGGTCGCCCGGAGGCGGGGTGTGATCCCCACCGGGAGGCGGCGTGTGGTCACCGCCTGGAGGTGGGGTGTGATCACCGCCAGGGGGTGGCGTGTGGTCACCCGGAGGCGGGGTGTGACCCCCACCGGGAGGCGGCGTGTGATCGCCGGGCGGTGGCGTGTGGTCACCGCCCGGAGGTGGGCTGTGGTCACCGGGCGGAGGCGTGTGATGGTCGCCGGGCGGAGGTGTGTGGTGATCACCAGGCGGAGGTGTGTGATCGCCGGGCGGCGGGGTGTGATGGTCACCCGGAGGCGGCGTCTGATGGTCACCCGGAGGCGGCGTGTGGTCCCCGTACCCGCCCCCCTCCTCCTGCCCGGAGTCGCCGCCGTACCCGCCGTCCCCTTCCTGCCCGGAGTCGCCGCCGTAACCGGAGTCGTCGTCACCGTGCGGTGCGCTGCGTGAGCCGTGTCTGCCTGGACTCTGTTCACTGGCACAGGAGTTGGCGAACGCCGGATTGAGCGCGGCGACCACGTCGACGGAGTCTCCGCAGGCGTTGACCGGCACCTCGACGGGCGCCGCCACACTGTCGCCGGACAGGACGCCGGACGAATCCGTGGCGACCCCGCTCGCCTGTGTGTCGGCGAGGACGGGGCTGCTGCACAGGGACAGAATGCTTGTCGCGGCGGCGGCCGCGACCATTCCCCTACTCAGGGTCTGTCGCAATCTCGTTGTCTTCCTGCTTGTAGAAGTGGGAAAAGCCGGCCCCGGACGGAATGAGCGGTCCAAGGCCGGCCAGGTCAGCCGGTACGGCTGAGGTGTTACGTGGTCAGTGGTTCACGCACACGTTGCCGAACGCCGGGTTCAGCAGACCGACCGCGTTGATGGAGTTGCCGCACACGTTGATCGGGATGTGGATCGGAACCTGCACCACGTTGCCGGAGAGGACACCCGGGGAACCGATGGCGGCGCCCTGAGCGTCGGCGTCCGCGAAGGCCGGGGCGGCCACGCCGAAGGCCATGATCACGCCCGCGGCGACTGCGGCGGTCTTCTTCATGAGATTTCCCTTCTCTGCGGTCATGCCCCTTTGTCGGCATGTGACCGAGCGAGCACAGACGGAACGGCTCGCGTCATGACCTGCAGGCTGTAGAACGAGGGATAGCCGACGGAGAAACTACCGAACGCGTGGCGCGGGAGAATTCACTCGATTGCACTCCGCGGTCACTCTTTTCACCTTCGAGCGCGTGGCAAAAAGGTGCACGCAAAAAAGCGGAACGGCCCGCAGACAGTGCTGCGAGCCGCCCGGTCAGTCGGATTCGACTTACTTCTTGTCGTTGCTCTCGGAGTTGGCCGACAGAACCGACAGGTCCTCCAGGACGTGCGACAGCGCACCGTCCCGCTTGGCCTGGGTGGAGTTGTCGGAGCACTGCTGGGTCAGCTGGTCCGACAGGAGCTGAACGTCCTGAATGTTGACAGGGTTCAGGACGCCGACGTTGGTGTCGCTCAGGCCGAGGCACGGCTTGTTGAGCGTGCCCTGGACCAGCGAGAGCTGGGGGCTCATGTCACCCTTGGTCGCCGAATTGCCGAACGACGACGTGGCGCCGTTACCGTTGTGCACGGTCGGCCCGTTGTCGTTGCCGATGGCAAGCGCCGTCGGAGCTGCCGCCACCGACATTCCAACGACAGAAGCGGCGGCCGCCGCGGCGGCCATTGCCTTCTTAAGCACTTCGCGTTCCTTTCCTCGTAGCGACACAATGCCCTACTGCCACATCAACCCGGCAGGTGAGGAATGGTTGCGGGCGTTCACTCCATTGGCCCTATGGCTCTCCAGGGATACCCGGCGGGCATCGCGTTCCGGGGGGGGCTCCGGTCCGCTCTCCGCTATCCGCCGTAGGAGTGAACGGGAGAAACCTCGACGGGGGCACACAGTTAGCCAGAACGCTCCGGTCCACGGGGCTTCCTCAGAAAGGACTGGCCAGTGATCAAGAAGATTGTTGCCACCGCGGCGATGGCCGCGTCCGCCATGGGTGCCTCCGCCGCCGCGGCTCCGCAGGCACTGGCGATCGGCAACGACCAGGGGCCGACCGTGGCGAACGGCAACGGTGCCTGGCAGAGCTTCGGCAACTCGAGCACCTACGGGAACATGAGCCCGCAGATGGCGCTGATCCAGGGTTCCTTCAACAAGCCCTGCCTCGCTGTCAGCGACCTGGCCGTCGGCGCTGCCCAGCTCCTCAACGTCCAGGACGTGTCGATCCTGTCGGACCAGCAGACCCAGCAGTGTGCCGAGAACTCGACGCAGGCCAAGCGGGACGGTGCGCTGGCCCACCTGCTGGAGGACGTGTCGATCCTGTCCACCGCCCAGGAGTCCAACGGCAAGAAGTCCGACGACAAGAAGTCCGACCACTGATTCCGGGCCTCACTGGTCGAGGCCGAAGGGGTCGCCGAGCGTCTCGGCGGCCCCTTCGGCGCGTCAGCGCCGGTACAACGCCTCGATCTCCTGCGCGTAGGCCGCCGTCACCACGTGCCGCTTGACCTTGAGGGACGGGGTGAGCATGTCGTTGTCCTCGGTGAACTCCCCCTCGACCAGCCGGAACGCGCGGATCGACTCGGCGCGGGAGACGGCTGCGTTGGCGTGGTCGACGGCCTTCTGGATGTCGGCGCGCAGTCGTTCGTCCTTGACGAGTTCGGCGTGCGGGGTGTCGGCGGGCAGTCCCCGGACCGACAGCCAGTGGGCCATCGCCTCGGGGTCGAGGGTGATGAGGGCGGCGACGAAGGGGCGGTTGTCGCCGACGACGAGGCACTGGCCGACGGGGGCCTGGCTGCGCAGGCGGTCCTCCAGGACGGCCGGGGAGACGTTCTTGCCGCCGGAGGTGACGAGGAGGTCCTTCTTGCGGCCGGTGATGGTGAGATAGCCGTCCTCGTCGAGGGCGCCGAGGTCGCCGGTGGCGAACCACTCGTCCTTCAGGACCGCGTCGGTGGCCTCGGGGTTGTTCCAGTAGGCGCCGAAGACGACCCCGCCCTTGATGAGGACCTCGCCGTCGTCGGCGATGCGGATCGAGGTGCCGGGAATCGGCTGTCCGACCGTGCCGGGGCGGGGATGCAGGGGCGGGACGATGGTGGCGGCGGCGCTGGTCTCGGTGAGGCCGTAGCCCTCGTAGATGATGATCCCGGCCGCCGAGAAGAACAGGTTGAGCTCGCGGTCCAGGGGTGAGCCGCCGCTGATGGCGTAGCGCGTGCGGCCGCCGAGTTCCTTGCGGATACGGCGGTAGACCAGCAGGTCGTACAGGCCCCAGGCGGCGTAGAGACCGGGGCCCGGTCCCTTGCCCCGGCCCAGGAACCCGTTCAGGTACGCCTCGCCGAAGCGGACGCCGATGCGGTGGGCGCGGTCGAAGGAGGCGGCGCGGCCCATCTTCTCGGCGGTGGCGCGGCCGGTGGCGTGGATCTTCTCGAAGAGGTACGGCACGCCGACCAGGAAGGTGGGCCGGAACTCCTTGAGTGCCGGGCGCAGTTCGTCGGGCTTGATGCTCGGGCAGTGCCCGATCTCGATGCGGCCCATCAGACAGGCGATCTGCAGGGTGCGGCCCATGATGTGGGCGAGCGGGAGGAAGAGGAGGGTGGAGGCGGTCTGGTCGGTGACCTCCTTGAAGATGGGGTGGAGCAGCTCGACGGTGTTGGCGGCCTCGGCGTGCAGGTTGGCGTGGGTGAGGACGCAGCCCTTGGGGCGGCCGGTGGTGCCGGAGGTGTAGCAGACGGTGGCGATGGTGTCGGGGGTCAGGGCGGCGCGGCGCTTGGTGACCTCCTCGTCGGGGAGGTCGTGGCCGAGGGCGGTGAGGTCGTCGAGGGCTTCCGAGTCCAACTGCCAGACGCGGGGCCTGACCTGGTGCCCCGCGGTGCCGGCGGTGACCGTCGCCGCGTTCTCGTCGTTCTCGGCCACGATGTGGCGGGCACCGGAGTCGCGGACGATCCAGTCCACCTGCTCGGCGGAGGAGGTGGCGTAGACGGGGACGGTCTGGCCGCCGGCCGCCCAGATCGCGAAGTCCAGGACCGTCCACTCGTAGCGGGTGCGGGACATCACGGCGACGCGGCCGCCGGGTTCGACCCCGGCGGCGATCAACCCCTTGGCCACCGCGGTCACTTCGCGGGCGAAGGCGGCGGCCGTGACGGGCTTCCAGGTCCCCTTCTCCTTGCGGTGCAGCACCACCGCGTCGGGCGCCTCGGCCGCGTTGGTGAACGGCAGGTCGGCGATGCTCCCGGTGGTCGGACGCGGGGCGAGGGCCGGCGTCCGGGCCTCCCGTACGACACCGTCCTCGTCCCTGATGACCTCGACCTCGGTGCGACTCGCCAGGTCGGTGCGGCGTTTCGCCCTCTTGAGGTCTTTGCGTACGCCCATGGTGGCTCCCCGGTCGGCTCCGACTGGGTGGCTAACTTACTCACAAGTAAGAAAAGGTCAATGGGTCCGGCGTCAGTCCGAGAGCTGCCGGGCCTGGCGGATGGTGTCGGCGAGCTGACGGACCGCGCTGTCCTCGGTCCGGTCCGCCAACTTCTCTGCCCAGTCGGCGAGTTCACTCAGGGAGGGCCTGCCCGGCAGGTGGTTGTCGGCGTCGTCCCGGAGGGCGTCGGCGAAGTAGGCGGCCACCGCGTCGACCTGGAAGCGGGGGTTCGCCTCCCGCAGCGAACCGTCGAAGGTCTCCAGTGCGGCCGAGTTCTCGTGCGGGGCCCGGGTCTTGGGGTCCTGCCAGCGCACGGTGGCCGTGGCGAGGTGGCCGTCGGCGCCGGGGCGGGTATGGACGGCGTAGAGGGCGGTGACCGTGTGGCCGGGGCCGACCTCGCCACCGTCCACGCGGTCGTCGCGGAAGTCGTCGTCGGCGACGCGTCGGTCGTCGTAGCCGATGAGGCGGAAGGAGGCCACGGTCGCGGGGTCGAAGGCGACCTGGGCCTTGGCGTCGCGGGCGGTCAGGTCGATGTTCTGCGGGAGCTGTTCGCAGAAGACCTTCTCGGCGTCGTCGCCGGAGACGTAGACGGTGTGGCCGTCGCCCTTGTCGGCGAGGCGTTCCATGAGGGCGTCGCCGTAGTCGCTGCCGACGCCGATGCCGAAGAGGGTGATGCCGTGCTCGCGGCGGGCGGTGTCGATGCGGTGGAGGATGGCGTCGGCGTCGGTCTCGCCGTCGTTGGCGAGGGCGTCGGAGATGAGGACGACCCGGTTGGTGGCTCCCTTGCGCAGGCCCTCGACGGCCGTCTTGTAGCCGGTCTCGACGCCCGCGCCGAGGTTGGTGGAGTACGTCGGCTCCAGGCTGTCGATCGCCTCGCGGATCCGGTCGCGGTGGCCGCCGAGGCGGGTCATCGGCAGGACCTTCCTGGCCTTGTCGCTGAAGGTGACGAGGGCGACCGAGTCGTCGTCGCGCAGCCGTTTCGTCATGGTGTCCAGGGACCGCTGGGCGAGGTCGAGGCGGCCGGGCTCGGACATGGAGCCGGAGATGTCGATGACGAAGGTGAGGGCGGCGGGCGCGCGGTCGTCCGCGTTGTCCGGTGCGCTCCTCGTGGCCAGGCCCACGCGGACCAGGGACCAGTCGTCGCGGTCGGTGCGGGCGCCGTCGACGGTGACCGTGAAGCCGTTGCCGTCGGGGCGCTTGTAGTCCTGGCGGAAGCTGTTGACGAACTCCTCGGGGCGGATCGTCGAGGGGGCGGGGTGCTGTCCGTCGGCGAGGGTGCGGCGGGCGTAGCCGTAGGAGGCGGTGTCCACGTCGAGGGCGAAGGTGGAGAGGTAGTCGGGGGACGGGGTGACCTCGCGGGACCCGTCGGAGTGCTGTTCGCCCTGTGGCTGGTCCGGGGCCGGGAAGGCCGGGGCGTTCGAGCCGCCCCTCGCCTTGTTCGCGCTGCTGTCTCCGCTGTCGCCGGCACCGCAACCGGTGAGCAGCAGGCCGCCCGCCAGTGTGAGGGCGAGCATCACCTGTCGTGTCCGCTGTCGCTCCATCGTCCGTACCCCCTGGGCCTGTTGACGTCGGCTTCTGTCGACTGTGACGGGCCGGGGGGCCGGAACGTGCGCTACGGAGCGTTGCGGATGGGTCTCAAAGGGGGCACGGAGAACGGCCGTCGAGACCGGTGGGAGATCTTCCGTTGACCTAGGAGACCACGTCCTTGCGGGCAAAACCCCTGAAGGCCAGGGCGAACAGCACCAGGGCGAGCGTTATCGAGAGCGAGGTGCCCTGGATCATGTCGGACCACTGCAGTTTCGGCTGTACGGCGTCCAGCCAGGCGTACTGCCAGTGCGAGGGCAGGAAGTCGCGCCAGTCACCGAGGGCTGTCACCTGGTCCAGCACATTGCCGACGATGGTCAGGCCGACCGCGCCGCCGACCGCGCCGAGGGGGGCGTCGGTGCGGGTGGAGAGCCAGAACGCCAGGGCCGCGGTGACGAGTTGGGAGACGAAGATGTACGCCACCGTGACCAGCAGGCGCTGGGCCGCCGCGCCCGGTTCCAGTGAGCCGCCGGTGGGGAGCTGGAGCGGGCCCCAGCCGTAGGCGGCGGTGCCGACCGCGAGGGCGACCAGCGGGAGCAGGACCATCGCGGCCAGGCTGAGACCGAGGCCGACGACGAGCTTGGACCACAGCAGGCGGGCCCTCGGCACGGGTGCGGCGAGCAGATAGCGCAGCGAGGACCAGCCGGCCTCGGAGGCGACCGTGTCCCCGCAGAACAGCGCGACCGGGACGACCAGCAGGAAGCCCGCGGAGGCGAAGAGGTTCACCGCGGCGAAGTTCGCCCCGGACACCGTCGCCGTGTCCATCAGGTTGACCCGGTTGTTGCCCGAGCCCGGGCCGCCGCCCAGCTGGAAGGCGATCAGCAGGACGAGGGGCAGGGCGACGAGGATGCCGAACATGACGAGGGTGCGGCGGCGCTTCAACTGCCGTACCAGCTCGACCCGGACCGGCAGCGTGCGGCCCGCGCGGTAACCGTCGGCGACCTCCGCGCGCTCGGTCAGCGTGCTGCTCATGCGGAGTCTCCGATCAGGGTGAGGAAGGCGTCTTCGAGGCGGCGGTGGGGGCCCACCGACTCCACGGGGACTTCCAGCCGGACGAGTTCGGCGACCAGGCGGGCCGCGCTGCCGTCCGCGTCGAGCCGTACGAGCAGGCCGTCGTCGGTGGTGACCGCGGACGCCACGCCCGGCAGGGCGGCCACCTTCTCGGCCACCGGCTCCTCGACCGGTACGGCCGTGCCGACCAGGAGGGTGTCGCCGGAGCCGATGATCTCGCCGACCGGGCCCGCCTGCACCAGCTTGCCGTGGTCCATGACGACGAGGTGGGTGCAGGACTGCTCGACCTCCGAGAGGAGGTGGCTGGAGACGATGACCGTGCGGCCCGCCGCCGCGTAGCGGATCATCACCTCCCGCATCTCGCGGATCTGCGGCGGGTCGAGACCGTTGGTCGGTTCGTCGAGGATGAGCAGGTCCGGCATGCCGAGCATGGCCTGGGCGATGGCCAGGCGCTGGCGCATGCCCTGCGAGTAGGTGCGCACCGCGCGGGACAGCGCGTCGCCGAGACCGGCGATCTCCAGCGCCTCGTCCAGGTGGGCGTCCTCGGCCGGGCGGCCGGTGGCCCGCCAGTACAGCTCCAGGTTCTCCCGGCCCGACAGGTGCGGGAGGAAGCCCGCCCCTTCGACGAACGCGCCGACACGGGAGAGCACGGGGGCGCCGGGCGCGATCGCGTGCCCGAAGACGCGGACCTCGCCGCCGTCCGGCCTGATCAGGCCCATCAGCATGCGCAGGGTGGTCGTCTTGCCCGCGCCGTTCGGGCCGAGCAGGCCGAGGACCTGGCCCTTCTCCACGCGGAAGGAGAGGTCGCGGACCGCGTAACGGTCGGCGGACCTGGCGTACCGCTTGCTCAAGTCGGTTATCTGAAGGGGGACTTCGGTCAGCTCCGGCTCGGGGGCCGCGGGGGCCGTCGTACGGCGGCGGCCCGTCACCACCAGGATCAGGGCGAGCACCGCGCCGGCCAGCGGCAGCCACCACACCCAGGCGGGCAGGGGGGCCTGGGTGTTCTTCGCGCTGAGGGCCGCGGGGACGTCCAGGTGGCTCTTGAGGGAGACGGTGTACGTCGCCGGGGCCGTCGGGGAGGCGTAGCCGAGGTCCGTGGAGGCGAGGACCAGGCGCAGGCGGTGGCCGTCGTCGATGTGGTGGTCGATCGCCGGGAGGGTGATCGTGACGTCCTTGCCCGCCTTGGCGCCCGTCACCCGGAGGGGCTCGACGAGCTGGGAGGGCAGGATCTGCTGCCCGTTCGGGCCGACGTCGTACAGCTTGGCGAAGAGGACGGCGTCGTCGGTCGTCGACTTCACGTGGACGGTGACCGTGGGCGAGCCGGTGATCCGGAGGTCGTCCTTGACCGGGGCCGACTCGAAGGCGGCGTACTGGCCCGGGAAGTCGAGGGAGACGCCGACACCGAGGGAGGAGAGCTGGGAGAGGCCGCCGCCGCCGAGGCCGGGGAGGGCCGAGACGGCGGGCGGGCTGGCGCCGGCCGGGTTGGCGAAGTCCTGTTCGCGGCCGGTCAGGGTGATCCCGTGCTCGTGGCTCTCCAGGCCCGGGTAGGTGTCGGCGGTGACGCCGGTGAGGCGGCTCTCGCCGTCGCCGGTGTCGGTGCCGAGGGTGCGGGTGACACGGAAGGCGGGGCCGGTGTCGGCGGACTTGTCGTCCTTGAGGTAGCGGTCGAACCAGTGGGCCACGCGGGACTGGACCCGGCTCGTCTCCAGGTCGCCGCCGTCATGGCCGCCCGCGATCCAGTCGACGTACACGGGGGCGCCGTTGGCGCGGATCGCCTTCGCGGCGGCGTCGGCCTGGTTCAGGGGGAAGAGGGAGTCCGTCTGGCCCTGCACGAGGAGGGTGGGGACCTTGATGTCCTTGGCGACGGCCGACGGGGAGCGCTCCTCCAGCATCTTCTCGGCCTGCGCGTCCGGGACGCCGGACTGGGCCACCCGCTGGTACATCGCGCAGATCTGCGGCTCGAACTCGGCGCAGCCGCCCGCGGAGTTGACGAAGATACCGGCCCAGAGCTTCTTGAAGACGCCGTTCGGGAACAGGGCGTCCGAGAGGTTCCAGTACGTGATCGACGGGGCGATGGCGTCCACGCGGTGGTCGTGGCCGGCGGCGAGGAGGGAGATCGCGCCGCCGTAGCTCGCGCCCGCCACGCCGACCCGGGGGTCGCCTGGCTTGTCGAGCTGGACCTGGGGCTGCTTCGCCAGCCAGTCGATCAGCTTGCTGACGTCCTTGACCTCGGTGTCGGGGTCGTTGAGGCCCACTTTTCCGGTGGACCTGCCGAAGCCGCGGGCGGACCAGGTGAGGACCGCGTAGCCGTCTCTCGCGAGGTCTTCGGCTTGCTCGCGCACGTCGTTCTTGCTGCCGCCGAAGCCGTGGCCCAGGAGGACCGCGGGGCGCCTCTCGGTGCCGTTCGCCGTGAAGTACGAGGTGTCGATGCGGACGCCGTCGAGCGCCATGATCTGGTCGGTGCGGTGCACGGGGGGCGGGTCGTCAGAGGCGGCGGCCGTCCATGTCCCGGCAGCGGCGAGCACGACGACGGAGGCCGCGGCGGCGATCCACCGTGGCCTCCGGAGGCGTCGAAGATCCATGTGTCAACGGTACGGGGTGAAACTGTCGGTTACGTGTCCACCGAAGACTGAACTCCGGGCCATCCTGGGGGTGGATGGGAGCTCGTGGCGTACAGCGGGTGCGGTACGGCTACGAGCTCGGGCTGTCCTTCTTTTGGCCGTCTGCTGCGCCGTCGTGGCTGGTCGCGCCCACGCGGCGGAGCCGCACATCGATACAGCCCCGCGCCCCTGGTGGGTTCACGCATCCGGAATCGAGACGAGCCACCGTGTTTCCCTGCGCGGGCGGAGGTACAGGGCCCAGTAGACGGTCGCCGCCGCCGTGATGCCGCCCGTCCACAGCAGGTACTCCGTCTCCTGCTGGGTCAGGATGTAGGCGAGGACCGCTATCAGGAGGACCGGCATCGCGGGCCACAACGGCATGCGCCAGGCCGGGGTGTGCCGGTGGCCGCCCCGGCGGGACAGCAGCGCGGCGATCGCGACGAGCAGGTACATGCCCGTCACCGAGACGCCTGTGACGCCGTAGAGCGTGTCCAGGTTCACGAAGCACAGGGCCGCTCCCGGGATGCCCACCGCGAGGGTGGCGACCCACGGGGAGCCGAAGCGGCCGAGCCTGGAGAAGACGTGGTTGACCGGGGCGGGCCAGGCCTTGTCCCGTGCCGAGGCGAACAGGACGCGGGAGTTCTGGATGACCATGACGATGCCGGCGTTGATGATCGCCAGGGCGACGCACAGGCTGACGAAGGTGCCGACCGCGGAGTCGGACCAGGCCGTGACCATGCTGGAGATGTCACCGCCGGTCAGTTCGGTCAGGTCGGAGGCGCCCAGGGTGATCGCGGCCACCGGGACCAGGATGATCACGGTGGAGATGGCGAGGGTGGCCAGGACCGTGC
>NZ_JBHVYZ010000002.1:0-9512 GCF_042880295.1 Streptomyces sp. NPDC058307 | reverse complement strand
ATCGCGGCCACCGGGACCAGGATGATCACGGTGGAGATGGCGAGGGTGGCCAGGACCGTGCGGGCCACGTTGCGGCGGGGGTTCTCCAGTTCCTCGGAGAGGTAGACGGCCGTCGAGAAGCCCTGGGTGACGAAGAGGGCGATCGCCAGGCCGGAGACCACCAGCATGCCCGTGACCGTGTCCGTGGCGCCGTTCGCGCCTGCCACCTGCATGGACAGCAGGCTGCTCGGGCCGCGGTGCGCGTGGGTGAAGCCCAGGAGCGCCACCACCGCCGCCGCGATCACCTCCAGGACCAGGAAGACGCCGGTGATCCACGCGTTGGCGCGCAGGTCGAGGAGGCCGGCGAGGGTGGCCAGGAGCATGACCGCGGCGCCCGCCAGGGAGGGGTTCAGGTGGATCACCGGGGCCAGGTAGTCCGCCGTGCCCATCGCGATCACCGGCGGGACGATCATGACGACCAGGAGGGAGAGCACGAAGACGAGCCAGCCGGCGAGTCGTCCCGCCAGCGTCGAGACCATCGCGTACTCGCCGCCCGCGCTGGGGATGAGGGTGCCCAGCTCCGAGTAGCAGAACGCCACGGCGACACAGAGGAGGGAGCCGATGGCGATCGTCAGGGCGGTGGCGGTGCCGAGCGAGCCGAAGAGGTCGGGGACGACCACGAAGAGCGTGGAGGCCGGGGTCACGCAGGACAGGGTCAGCAGGGTGCCGCCGACCACGCCGATGGAACGGTTGAGCTTGGCGTGGCCGTGCTCCAGCGCCTCTGGGACGGCGGTGTCGGCAGGGCGGAGGGTGTCGGTCATGGTGCTGCATGGAACCCCGACGAAAACCAGCGCGTCAATAGGTGTCCAGCTGCGGAATCCGTAGATCGAGACGGGCTGAAATGATGAATATGACAGTTCGGGTCAGTCGGCTCCGCGTTCCCGGGGGTACGGGAACCGCAGCGCGCGGGCGCAAAAAAACGGGGCCGTCCGCATGGCGGACGGCCCCGTCGTGGGCGCTCAGTGGTTGCGCGGGAAGCCCAGGTCCACGCCCGCGGGGGCGTCTGCCGGGTCGGGCCAGCGGGTGGTGACGACCTTGCCGCGGGTGTAGAAGTGCGTGCCGTCGTTGCCGTAGATGTGGTGGTCGCCGAAGAGGGAGTCCTTCCAGCCGCCGAAGCTGTGGTAGCCGACGGGGACCGGGATCGGGACGTTCACGCCGACCATGCCGGCCTCGACCTCCAGCTGGAAGCGGCGGGCGGCGCCGCCGTCCCGGGTGAAGATCGCGGTGCCGTTGCCGAACGGCGAGGCGTTGATGAGGGCGATGCCCTCCTCGTAGGTGTCGACGCGCAGCACGGTCAGGACCGGGCCGAAGATCTCGTCCTGGTACGCCTTGGCGGTGGTGGGGACCTTGTCGAGGAGCGAGATGCCGATCCAGTGACCGTCCTCGAAACCCTCGACGGTGTGGCCGGTGCCGTCCAGGACGACCTCGCAGCCCTCGGCGGCGGCACCCTCGACGTAGGAGGCCACCTTGTCGCGGTGCACCTTCGTGATGAGCGGGCCCATCTCGGAGGCCGGGTCGTTGCCGGGGCCGATCTTGATCTTCTCGGCGCGCTCGCGGATCTTGTCGACCAGCTGGTCGCCGATGGCGCCGACCGCGACGACCGCGGAGATGGCCATGCAGCGCTCGCCGGCCGAGCCGTAGGCGGCGGAGACGGCGGCGTCGGCGGCCGCGTCCAGGTCGGCGTCCGGCAGGACCAGCATGTGGTTCTTGGCGCCGCCCAGCGCCTGGACGCGCTTGCCGTTGGCGGAGGCGGTGGTGTGGATGTAGCGGGCGATCGGGGTCGAGCCGACGAAGGAGACGGCCTTGACGTCCGGGTGCTCCAGGAGGCGGTCGACGGCCACCTTGTCGCCCTGCACGATGTTGAAGACGCCGTCGGGCAGACCGGCCTCGGCGAGCAGTTCGGCGATCTTGAGGGAGGCCGACGGGTCCTTCTCGGACGGCTTGAGGACGAAGGTGTTGCCGGTCGCGATGGCGATCGGGAACATCCACATCGGGACCATGGCCGGGAAGTTGAACGGCGTGATGCCCGCGACGACACCGAGCGGCTGGCGGATGGACGCGACGTCCACGCGGCTGGCGACCTCGGTGGACAGCTCGCCCTTCAGCTGCACGGTGATCCCGCACGCCAGGTCCACGATCTCCAGGCCGCGCGCGACCTCGCCGAGCGCGTCGGAGTGCACCTTGCCGTGCTCGGCGGTGATCAGCTCGGCGATCGCGTCCCGGTTCGCCTCCAGGAGCGCCCGGAAGCGGAACAGGATCGTGGTGCGCTTGGCGAGCGAGGAGGTGCCCCAGGTCGCGAACGCGTCCTTGGCGGCGGCCACGGCGGCGTCGACCTCGTCGACGGAGGCGAACGCGACCTTGGTGGTGACCGCGCCGGTCGCCGGGTCGGTGACCGGCCCGTAGTTGCCCGACGCGCCTTCGACGGTCTTGCCGCCGATCCAGTGGTTGACGATCTTCGTCATGACCGAGTACTCCTTTTCAGAGATGGCGGCGTCGGGTTGAGACGTGCCGTTCGTACAGCTCTCGGGCCTTCACCGCGGACGGTCGGGTCGCGGTCTCGGCCACAGGTACATCCCACCAGGCCTGCGCGGGCGGCGGGCCCGACACTGTGTCTGCCGTTTCCGTCTCCACGTAGACACATGTGGGTATGTCCGCGTCGCGTGCCTCGGCGAGGGCGGCGCGCAGATCTCGTACGGTCTTCGCGCGCAGCACGCGCATACCGAGGCTGGCCGCGTTGGCGGCCAGGTCCACGGGCAGCGGGGCGCCCGTGTAGGTGCCGTCCTCGGACTGGTAGCGGTAGGCGGTGCCGAACCGCTCGCCGCCGACCGTCTCGGACAGGCCGCCGATGGAGGCGTAGCCGTGGTTCTGGATCAGGAGCAGCTTGATCGCGATGCCCTCCTGTACGGCCGTGACGATCTCCGTCGGCATCATCAGGTACGTGCCGTCGCCGACCAGCGCCCAGACGTTGCGGTCGGGAGCGGCCATCTTCACACCGATCGCGGCCGGGATCTCGTAGCCCATGCAGGAGTAGCCGTACTCCAGGTGGTACTGGTCCCTCGACCGGGCGCGCCACAGCTTGTGCAGGTCGCCGGGGAGGGAGCCGGCCGCGTTGACGATCACGTCGGACTCGTCGACCAGGGCGTCCAGGGCGCCGAGGACCTGCGGCTGGGTCGGCCGGATGTCGGGTTCCTCGGCCTCGTAGCAGGCGTCGACGCGCTGCTCCCAGCGCTCCTTGTCGAGGGTGTACTCGTCGATGTACGTCCCCGTGACCCGGTGGGCGTGCAGCTGGAGTGCCTCGGTGAGCTCCGTCAGGGCGCTGCGGGCGTCCGCGACCAGGGGCGCACCGGCGAGCTTGTGGCCGTCGTAGGACTTGATGTTGAGGTTGAGGAAGCGGACGCCGTCGGCGGCGAACAGCGTGCCGGAGGCCGTCGTGAAGTCGGTGTACCGGGTGCCGACGCCTATCACCAGGTCGGCCTGGCGGGCCAGTTCGTTGGCGGTGGCGGTGCCGGTGTGACCGACGCCGCCGACGTCCTGGGGGTGGTCGTGGCGCAGGGAGCCCTTGCCGGCCTGGGTGGAGGCGACCGGGATGCCGGTGGCGTTCGCGAACTCGGCGAGGGCCTCCTCGGCGCGGCTGTGGTGGACTCCGCCGCCGGCGACGAGGAGCGGCCGGTGCGCGGACCTGATCGCGCGTACCGCCTCGGCGAGTTCGGCCGGGTCGGCGCCCGGACGCCGTACGGTCCAGGTGCGCTCGGCGAAGAACTCGTCGGGCCAGTCGTGGGCCTCGGCCTGGACGTCCTGCGGCAGCGCGAGGGTCACCGCGCCGGTCTCGACGGGGTCGGTGAGGACGCGCATCGCCTGGAGGGCGGCCGGGATCAGGGCCTCCGGACGCGTGACGCGGTCGAAGTACTTCGACACGGGCCGCAGACAGTCGTTGACGCTGAGGTCGCCCGCGTACGGCACTTCGAGCTGCTGGAGGACCGGGTCGGCGACGCGGGTGGCGAAGGTGTCGCCGGGCAGAAGCAGGACCGGGAGGTGGTTGATGGTCGCGAGGGCGGCGCCCGTCACCAGGTTGGTGGCGCCGGGGCCGATGGAGGTCGTCACCGCGTGGGTGGACAGGCGGTTCGACTGACGCGCGTAGCCCACGGCCGCGTGCACCATGGACTGCTCGTTGCGGCCCTGGTGGTAGGGCATGTCGTCGGCGTACTCGACGAGCGCCTGGCCGAGTCCGGCGACATTGCCGTGGCCGAAGATGCCCCAGGTCGCGGAGATCAGCCGCTGCCGTACGCCGTCGCGTTCGGTGTACTGGGCGGCGAGGAAGCGGACCAGCGCTTGCGCGACGGTCAGGCGGATCGTCATCGGTATCCCTCGGTGTGGTCAGGGTGGAAGCAGATCCGCCACTCCCGCGTCTCACCCGGCCCCGCCATGACGTTGAGGTAGTACATGTCGTGGCCGGGCTGGGCGATGGACGGGCCGTGCCATCCGTCGGGGACGAGGACGGCGTCGCCGGAGCGGACCTCGGCGAGGACGTCGGATCCGCCCTCACGGGAGGGAGATACGCGCTGGTAGCCGAAACCGTTCGGGCCGTCGATCTCGAAGTAGTAGATCTCCTCCAACTCGGCTTCCACACCCGGCCGGTGCTCGTCGTGCTTGTGCGGCGGGTACGAGGACCAGTTGCCGCCGGGGGTGACCACCTCGACGGCGATGAGCTTGTCGCAGTCGAAGGCGTCGGCGGAGGCGAAGTTGCGGACGTGCCGCAACTGGGTGCCGCTGCCGCGTGCTTCGACGGGGACCTCCGGCGCGGGGCCGTAGCGGGCGGGGAGTCGTCGCTCGCACTTCGCTCCTGCCAGGGCGAAGCGGCCTCCCGCGCCGGAGGCGATCGATGCCTGGGCGTCCCGGGGCACGTACGCGAAGTCCGAGACTCCGGCGAACACGCTTTCCCGGCCCAGGAGTTGGAACTCTTCGTTACCGACGTGGACGGTACAGCCACCCTCCAGCGGGAGCACGATCCACTCGCTGTCACCGGAGGTGAAGGTGTGGGTGCCGCCGGGTGCCAGCTCGACGATCCGCAGACTGCTGTGGGTCCAGCCGGCCCGCTTGGGGTCGATGTCCACCGTGTACTGGGCGTTGGTCGAGGCACCCTTGGCGACGTACAGCTCGTTGTGTGTCATGCGGCGGCCCTCACAGCAGTCCTACGGCGGTGTCCACGGCGGCGGCCACGTCGCCGTCCGCCGGGTACAGCAGCGAACGGCCGACCACCAGGCCGCGCACGGTGGGGAGTTGAAGGGCGCCGCGCCACTTCTCGTACGCGCCGTCCTGGTCGTCGCCGACCTCGCCGCCGAGCAGTACGGCGGGCAGGGTGGAGGCGGCCATGACCTCGCCCATGTCGTCGGGGTTGTCGCAGACCGGGACCTTGAGCCAGGTGTAGGCCGAACTGCCGCCCAGGCCCGAGGCGATGGCGATCGACCTGGTGACGGCCTCGGCGGACAGGTCGTTCCTGACCTTGCCCTCGGTGGTGCGGCCGCTGATGAACGGCTCGACGAAGACGGGGAGCCGGCGTGCCGCCATGTCGTCGATCGCGCGGGCCGTGGACTCCAGGGTGGTCAGGGAGCCCGCGTCGTCGTAGTCGATGCGCAGGAGGAGCTTGCCGGCGTCGAAGCCGAGGCGCTCGATGTCCTCGGGGCGGTGGCCGGTGAAGCGGTCGTCGAGCTCGAAGCTCGCGCCCTGGAGGCCGCCGCGGTTCATGGAGCCCATGACGACCTTGCCGTCCAGGGCGCCGAGCAGCAGCAGGTCGTCCAGGATGTCGGCGGTGGCGAGGACGCCGTCGACGCCGGGGCGGGACAGCGCCAGGCACAGGCGCTCCAACAGGTCTGCGCGGTTGGCCATGGCCATGCGGTTGGCGCCGACGCCGAGCGCGCCCCGGGCGGGGTGGTCGGCGGCGACGATCATCAGACGGCCGTTGCCGTTGAGCAGCGGCCTGCGGGTGCGCCGGGCGGCGGCTTCGGCGATCGCCTCGGGGTGTTCGGCACGCAGGCGGACGAGTTCCGCGAGGTCGACGTTCACTTGACCGCTCCCGCCGCGACCGCGTCCTCGATCTCGGTGACCGTCGGCATCGCCGAGCTGCATTCGAGGCGGGAGGCGACGATGGCGCCGGCCGCGTTGGCGTACCGCATGATCTTCTCCAGGTCCCAGCCGCTGAGCAGGCCGTGGCACAGGGAGCCGCCGAAGGCGTCACCGGCGCCGAGGCCGTTCAGGACGTTCACGGGCAGGGGCGGGACCTCGGCGGACTCGCCCTTGCTGTTGACGGCGAGGACACCCTTGGGGCCCTGCTTGACGACCGCCAGTTCGACACCGGCGTCCAGGAGGGCGCGGGCGGCGGCGTGCGGCTCGCGCACCCCGGTCGCGACCTCGACCTCGTCGAGGTTGCCGACGGCGACGGTGGTGTGGCGCAGGGCCTCTTCGTAGAAGGGGCGGGCCGTGGCCGGGTCGTTCCAGAACATCGGGCGCCAGTCCAGGTCGAAGACCGTGGTGCCGGCCTTCGCGCGGTGGGCGAGGGCCGCCAGCGTCGCCGTACGGCTGGGCTCCTCGCTCAGGCCGGTGCCGGTGAGCCAGAAGACGCTCGTCTCGCGGATCGCGTCGAGGTCCAGCTCGTGGGCGTCGATCTCCAGGTCGGGGGCCTTGGGCTGCCGGTAGAAGTACAGCGGGAAGTCGTCGGGCGGGAAGACCTCGCAGAAGGTGACGGGGGTCGGCAGGCCCGGGACCGGGGTGACCCAGCGGTCGTCCACGCCGAAGTCCCGCAGGGCCTCGTGGAGATAGGTGCCGAAGGGGTCGTCGCCGGTGCGGGTGATCACCGCGGTCCGCCGTCCCAGGCGCGACGCGGCGACCGCGACATTCGTCGCCGAGCCCCCGAGGAACTTGCCGAAGGACGTCACCTGCGGCAGCGGGACACCGGTCTGGAGTGGATACAGGTCCACACCGATCCGCCCCATGGTGATCAGGTCGTACGCCATCGGCTTCCCTTCGTACCTGCGTCGGCTCTCCCGGCGTTTGTAGCCCCGGACGCCGCGCCCTGTCAATGTTTTGTCCAGACATTCGGACGAGACCTTGACAGCGCTTGCTGTGCGAACCGAAGCTGACCGGCATGACAGCGCCCGCACCTCAGCCCTCACTGTCCCGCATCCGGATCGGCTCGGCTCCGGACTCCTGGGGCGTGTGGTTCCCCGACGACCCCCAGCAGGTCCCCTGGCAGCGATTCCTCGACGAGGTCGCGGACTCCGGTTACGAGTGGATCGAGCTGGGACCGTACGGGTACCTCCCGACCGATCCCGCAGTCCTCACCGAGGAGGTCTCCCGGCGCGGCCTGAAGGTGTCCGCGGGCACCGTCTTCACCGGCCTGCACCACGGCGAGGCCGTGTGGGAGAAGACCTGGGCTCATGTCGCGGACAACGCGGTGCTCGCGCAGGCGATGGGTGCGAGGCATCTCGTCGTCATCCCGTCGTTCTGGCGGGACGACAAGACAGGTGAGGTGCTGGAGCCCTCGTCGCTGACGGCCGAGCAGTGGGGGAACCTGAGCTCGCTGACCGAGCGGCTCGGGCAGCGGGTGCGTGAGGAGTACGGCCTGCAGATCGTCGTCCACCCGCATGCCGACACCCACATCGACAGCGAGGAGAACGTGGTCCGCTTCCTGGACTCCACGGACTCCGACCTGGTGTCGCTGTGCCTGGACACCGGGCACTACGCGTACTGCGGCGGGGACAGCGTCAAGCTGATCGAGACGTACGGGTCGCGGATCGGGTATCTGCACCTCAAGCAGGTGGACCCGGAGATCCTGGCGGACGTACGGACCAAGGGGACGCCGTTCGGGCCCGCGGTGGCGCAGGGCGTGATGTGCGAGCCGCCTTCCGGGGTGCCGGCGCTCGGTCCCGTGCTGGAGGCGGCGCAGAAGCTGGACGTGGACCTGTTCGCGATCGTCGAGCAGGACATGTATCCGTGCGAGCCGGACAAGCCCCTGCCGATCGCTCAGCGGACCAGGGCGTTCCTGAGGTCGTGCGGGGCTTAGCGGTCCGGTCCGGCGAGCAGGTCGGAAAGGGGCCCCGAGAGGGCCCCTTTCTGCCGCTTTGTCAACGCACCGCGCCCTCGCGCCCGCGTACGCCATTGCGTCACCTCTGTCACAAAGACCTCCTCCGTGTCACACATGTCGCAGGTACCCGGGCCTTCCGTCACACCTGGCGCACAGGCCCTGACCGACGGTCACCGGATGTCGTTCACGAGGCGCAACTTGTGATCGCCAGCGCAGCGCCCGGTACCCCCGACGGCCGTTCCCGGCCGCCGCCGCGGTGCGCGCGAGGAGGTGCACCACATGACCGACCGAAGGCTCTGGTCGTACAAGGAGATCGCGGCGCACATCCGTGTGCAGCCGGACACCGTGCGGTCGTACCGCAAGCACGGGCTGCTGCCGCCGCCCGACCATGTCGAGGGCGGCAGGCCCTTCTGGTACGCGGACACCGTGCGCGCGTGGGTCGCGTCCCGGCCGGGCAACCGGGGGCGCAGAGAGGACTGAGACCGACCGGCCCGGCGGAAATCGCCGGGCCAGGGGGACAGGGCGTCTGACACAGTCGGCCCATGAGTGACTTCTCCGTCAAACCCGTGCTGACCGGCGACAGGACCGTACTGCGGCCGTTCACGGAGGCGGACGCCGAGGTCATGGCGGAGATCATCGACGACCCCGAGGTCATCCGTTTCACCGGCCCGCCCGCCGCCGAACTCACCCTGGAACGGCTGCGGTCCTGGTACGGCTCCCGGTCCGAACAGCCCGACCGTCTCGATCTCGCCGTCACCGACCGCGCCACCGGGGAACTGGTCGGCGAGGTCGTCCTGTACGACTGGGACGCCCGTGCCCGCAGCTGCACGTTCCGCACACTCATCGGCCCCCGTGGGCGCGGACGCGGGCTCGGCACCGAGGCCACCCGGCTCATCGTCGGCCACGGATTCGAGCAACTCGGTCTGCACCGCGTCGAGTTGGAGGTCTACCGCCACAACCACCGCGCCCTGCGGGTCTACGAGAAGGCCGGGTTCACGGTGGAGGGCGTGCGGCGGGAAGCCGATCTGCGGGACGGCGAGTGGGTGGACTGGGTGGTCATGGGCCTCCTCGACCACGAGTGGTCCGCCCTCACCTCCACGGCTCGATGACCGTCACCCCCGCCGCGGGCGCCGAGCCCATCGCCGCCAGGGCGTCCGGGGCCGCGTCGAGGGTGATCGTGGAGGTGACCAGGAGGTCCGGTCGCAGGACGCCCGCCCCGACCAGTTCCAGCATCGGCGGGTAGGTGTGGGCGGCCATGCCGTGGCTGCCGAGGAGTTCGAGCTCCAGGGCGATCGCGCGGGCCATGGGGACCGGGGTCGTCCCGTCCGGTGAGGGCAGCAGGCCGACCTGGACGTGCCGGCCGCGACGGCGCAGGGAGTTGACGGAGGCCGCGCAG
>NZ_JBHVYZ010000001.1:334650-391651 GCF_042880295.1 Streptomyces sp. NPDC058307 | reverse complement strand
GAGGTCTACGCTGACCTCCTGAACAGTGGTGATGCGCTGACCGCTTGAGCTCGCCTTCGTTTCCCGACGCTTCAGTCGCTGCGCCACCGCTCGATGCGCTTCTTCCAGGCCCCGTCGTCCGTGGTCTCCAGGGAGCCGCGGTGGTTGATGAGCAGGTACACCTCGTTGCCCGACGCGTTGGTGGTGTTGAGGATGAGTGGTTGGCCGGCGTTCAGCAGACCGCCGAGGAAGCGGCCGTAGAGGTGGGTGAAGCGGGTTTCCGCCGCGGTGATGTCAGTGCGGGCGAGGATGAGATCGCCGTTGTCGGACCAGCCGGTGAGGACGAGCAGGTCGGAGTGCAGGATGATCCGGCCGCGGCGCTGGAAGAGAGTCCTTCGGTCGATGCCGGCGGCGATCTTCGCCGCTGCTCGCTTCTCGCTCAACTCCTGGGCGGTGGCGCAGACGTAGTCGGCCTCGGCCAGGGGTGTGCCGATGTCGCTCATGGGGATCCTCCGGAGAGGTTCGTTTCGCACGGCCCGGGTGTGCGGAGCACGGGCGCCAGGAGTTGCGCGACCAGAAGGCGCAGCGGTGTTCGGCCGCCGCGTCGACGCCGGAGAGCGTGTTCCGAGCCAACCGCTGGGTGTACGGGAAGGGCGGCCAGTGGTCGCCGGGCGTGCCAGTTCTGGCGAACGTCGTCCAGGCGGCGATCATGCGTCGGAACAGGGCGGACTGCCCGTCGTCGAGGCGGAGGCCGCCCATGCCGAACAGGTAGGGCAGCTCCGCGCTGTGGTAGGCGCCCAGCGGGAAGTCGGGGTGGAGGTCCGGTGCGGGTGGGTGGCGGTCGGCGAACTCGTAGCTGAAGACCGGGACATGCCTGGCCGGCAGCCGGTCGGAGGCCAGGGTGGGGCACACCCAACTGCGGTCGGTGCCGACCTCGGCCCCGGACGGTTCTGCTCGCCGACCCCGTACGCGCCCGCCTGGCGGCCTACCTCGACTACCGAAACCGCCGCTGGCCCCGCACCGCCAACCTCCACCTGTTCGTCTCCCAGACAACCGGCTGCGGCGTCGAAGCGGTCAGCACCGTCTGGATCAACGACGTGCTCGGCATGCCCACCAGCCGGCTCCGCGAGGACCGCCTCCTGCACGAGGCCGAAGCCACCGGCGGCGACCCTCGCCGCATCTGCGACCTGTTCGGCCTGTCCGTCGGCGCAGCCCTGCGCTACACCGGCACTGTCGACGAATCCGGCCAAGCCGAACACAGCCTTCGCAACGCGGCGCCCCCTCCGAGGCCCGCTGCCCACGGGGGTGAGTGATTGAGAGGTCCCGACGAATCGGGAGCGGGCGCCCGGCGCCTTCCCCCGAAGGTGAACTCGCGCGAGTTCGCCGTCACCACCGCCGTCCGGCGCCCGGCCCGCGGAGAGGCGAAGATGCGGGAGGTCATGGGTTCCATGGAGATCCGCGACTGCATCCACACCCTGGCCGTCTCCAGCATCGGACGCTCAGGCGTCTGCCGGAACAGTTGCGGGCTCAGCCTGAGCTGCCTGGGAGGACGAAGCCGTTTTCGTAGGCGAATACCACAGCTTGGGCGCGGTCACGCAGATGGAGCTTGGCGAACATGCTGCCGATGTGGCTCTTCACCGTCGCCTCGGTCACGACCAGGTGCGCGGCGATCTCCGGGTTCGACAGGCCCCTGGCCACCAGGAGGAGGGTCTCCCGTTCCCGGGGAGTGAGATCGGCCAGCAGCCTGGTGGAGGGCCGGAGCGGTTCGGTACGGGTGGCGTAGTCCTCGATCAGCCTGCGGGTGATCGACGGCGACAGCAGGGCCTCACCGGCGTGGACGACGCGGATCGCCTCCAGCAGGCGGTCGCGGGAGGCGTCCTTGAGCAGGAAACCCGACGCGCCCGCCCGTAGTGCGCCGAAGACGTATTCGTCCAGGTCGTAGGTCGTGAGGATCAGCACCCGGGGCGAAGATCCGGAGGCGGTCAGCCGGGAGGTGGCCTCGACACCGTCCATGCGCGGCATGCGGATGTCCATCAGGACCACGTCAGGGCGCAGAGCGGCGGCCTGGGTGAGTGCCTCGTGGCCGTCGGCGGCTTCGCCGACGACCTCGAGGTCGTTCTGGGTCTGCAGGAACAGCCGGAAGCCGGTGCGGATCAGCTCCTGGTCGTCGACGATCAGAAGGCGGGTGGTCATGCCGCATCCCTGACGGGGAGCCGGGCGGTCACCAGGAATCCGCTGGCGGTATGGCGGGCGTCCAGGCTGCCGCCTGCCACCGCCGCACGCTCCCGCATCCCGAGGATGCCGTGACCGGCGGCCGACGGGACCGGGTCACGGCTGCCGCCGTCGTCTTCGACCGTGACGTCCAACTGCGTCCGGCCGTAGTGGAGCGTCACCGTGACCTGGGTGGGGTCGGTGTGTTTGAGCACGTTGGTCAGCGCCTCCTCGACGATTCGGTAGGCCGATAGCTCGAGGCCGCCGGCCAGAGGCCGGGCCTCGCCGGTGAGCTCCAACCGCACGGGCATTCCGGCTGTCCGGTATCCGGAAACCAGCTCGGCGAGCTGGTCGAGCGACGGCTGCGGTCGCCACTGTGCGCTGTCGTCCGACGTACGCAGCAGGCCGAGGATCCGACGGAGCTCGGCCAGGCTCTGCTCCGCGTTGGCCTCGACCCGTTCCAGTGTCTCAGCCGCGACCTGGGGCTCGGTCGGCAGGACGTCCCGGGCGCCGCGCACACCGATCAGCATGACGGTGACCGAATGGGCGACGATGTCGTGGAGTTCGCGGGCGATGGAGGTGCGTTCCCGCTGTGCCGCGATCTGGTCGAGCTGCTCGCGCTCGCGTTCCAGGGTGGCCGCGCGGTCCTCCAGCGCCCAGGTGTAGCGCCGCCGGGTCTGCAGATACGAGCCGAGGGCCCACGCGCCGATCGGGATTGGCAGCGAGGAGATGCTCGCCAGCAGCAGGAACAGCGCCGTCGGGACGAGCGCCGCCACCGACACCCTTCGGTCACGCAGGTCGGCGAGCGAGGCAAGGGCGACCACGGCGGGCGCCCCGCCCGGCGAGTAGCCCAGCGGCACGAGCACCGCGGCCCCCGCGCAGGCGGCGATGAGCACCGCCAGCGGAGCGCGGCGGCGGAGGAGCAGGACGGAGCCGGCAAACACCGTCACCACGACCGGGATCACGCCGACCGGGGTGTCGTCGTCGAAGAGCAGCCCCAGCTCCACTCCGATCGTGATCACCGCCAGCGCGAGGTCGAACAGCGCCGAGCGGCGCGCGACCAGCAGGTCGTACGCCGCCCGGGCCCACCGAGGGAGCCGGTTCACGCCAGATCGCGCCGTCGCTCGGCGATGACCGCGACAAGCGTGACCGCGACCGTCCATGCGGCCAGTACCCATCCGGCCTCGGCCACCGACAGGGTCGTGTGGTGCGTCATCCGGCTCAGAATCCCGGCAGCGCCGAACGGCGTGAGGTTGACCCCCGATTCCCAGACGTCGGACAGCAGCGGGACCACGGCGAAGTTCACGATCAGGAGGACGACCACGCCCAGGACCGGGCTACGGATCAGGGCGCCGAGGGCGGCACCCATGATCGCGGACAGGACGAACGCCACGAGGTTGCCCGCCACGACGGCACCGACGTCTCCCGAGGTGAGATCGGGACCCGGCTGATCGCTCAGCAGGGGCAGCGCTAGCCCGACCGACACCATGGTCGTCAGCGTACCGAGCAGGAGCCCGGTCAGTGCGTAAGCGGTGATTCTCGCCGACAGCACGACCCCGCGGTGACGGCGGCCCACCAGAGCCGCCGGTGCGGCCGTCCGGTGCCGGTACTCCCCGGCCGTACCGACCAGCCCCCAGAGCAGAAGCAGGATCGGCAGCGCCGACAGGGCCTCCTCCTTCTCGGGCACCTCGTCCAGCGTGCCCGACCACACCGCGACCGCCAGAACGTTGAGGACCGCGAACGCGACCCCGCCCACCGCGAAGCCCAGCACGGTCCGGGTGGTCACGGTCTTGATCAGTTCGCCTCGCAGCAGATGGCTCAACGGTCCGCCCCTCCCGTGAGGCCGAAGAACGCATCCTCCAGCGACGCAGTCCGCTGGACGATCTCCTCCAGCAGGACGCCCTCGCGGTGGGCCAGCCGTGCCACCTCCGCGGCGTCGAGCCCTTCGACCAGCAGCCCGCCTGCGTCCTCGCGCTTTGTGCGGCCACCGGCCCGGGCCACCAGCCCCGACAGGCGCTCGGCCTCGGCGGTGCGCACGACGACGACGCTCTTCCCGGACCGTTCGAGGTCCCCTATCGCGCCTTCGTAGACCAGCCGGCCCCGGTCGATCATGATCACGTCGTCGACGGTCTGGGCCGCCTCGCCCAGCATGTGGCTGGACAGCAGGACCGTGCCGCCGTTCGCGGCCCGATCCCGCAGCAGTGTGCGCAACCAGCGGATGCCCTGCGGGTCCAGGCCGTTCACCGGCTCGTCCAGCACCAGGATCTCCGGATCGCCCAGCAGCGCCGCGGCGAGCCCGAGCCGCTGCCGCATGCCCATCGAATACTTCCCGACCCTGCCCCGGGCCGCCTCCTCCAGGCCGACGAGTTCCAGGACCTCACCGACCCGGCGGCGGGGCAGCCCGGCCAGCGCGGCCAGCGACCGCAGGTGCGCCCGACCGGTCCGGCCGGGATGGGCCCCGCACGGCTCGATGTGCACGCCGAGCAGGCGGGCGTCGGGCCTGATCCTCGTGACCGGCGTGCCCCGTACGAACGCCTGGCCCGCAGTCGGCCGTGCCAGTCCGACGACCGCTTTGAGCGCGGTGGTCTTCCCTGCCCCATTCGGGCCGAAGAACCCCGTCACCCTTCCGGACCCGACCGTGAACGACAAGTCGTCGACTGCCGTTCTACGGCCATAACGCTTGGTCAGCCCTTCGACGCTGATGGCTGCCGGGTCTCCAACGAATGTTCGTGAAGAAGTCATGCCCGAAGCTTCCGATGTGGTGATCTCCCAGTCATCCGCCCACGGTCGAAACCCGAACTCCCACCAGGGGAGGAGACCATCGCTGGGCGCCGTCTCCCGGCGGCCCGCTCCAGCAGAAGGTGTTTCATTCTTGCCGGAAGCCTGCTGGGCGCCTGGGCCGGCGCGACCTGGGCGGTGCGAATGCGCAGCTCCACCCTCTACAAGGTGCTGGCCGCGCTGATGGTCCTCATGGCCGCGGCCCTGTGACGGGGAGACTTTCCTCCCCCCTTGAGGCTCCGTCAGAAAGGACTGACCGACGTCATCGGGGGCATTTGCGCGCGCTGCGAGGCAGAGGGGGAGGGCGTGGGAGGGGCCGGGGCTACTGGTCGCGGGTGCGGGGGCCGTTGTACTGCTGGTCGGTGACCGGCTCGGCCCACGCGGTCTCAGGGGTGTCGTCGCCCGTGCCCTCCCACAGGGCGATGTGCTCCATGAAGCGGTCGGGGGCGGCGCCGTGCCAGTGTTCCTCGTTCGGCGGACACGCGACCGTCTCACCGGGGTGCGCCTCGAACACGGTGCCGTCCCGGGTGCCGATCAGCGCGATGCCGGAAACCACGTGCAGGGCCTGGCCCACGGCGTGGGAATGCCAGTTGGTGCGGGCGCCCGGCGAGAAGCGGACCAGGTTGGCGCGCATCCGGGACGGCTCCTGGCCGGCCACGATGACGTCCCACCACACGTCGCCGGTGAACCAGTCCGCCGGGGCCTTGCTGCTGGGCTGCGGCTTGATGAATTCCATGGTTTCCCTCAACTTCCTTTCGTGCCGGCTGACTTCAGCGGGCGACATAGCCGCCGTCCACGGGGAGGGCGACACCTACGACGAAACCCGCTCCGGGGCTGCACAGCCACAGGACCGCCTGGGCGATCTCCTCGGCGGTGCCGAGCCGGTTGATGGGCTGGTTGGCCTCGGCCTCGGCACGGTCGAGTTCCCCCTTGGCGATCATGTCGCTGACCATGGGGGTGTCGATGGTGCCCGGGCAGACTGCGTTGACGCGGATTCCGCGCGGGGCGTATTCGAGTGCCGCGCTGCTCGTCAGGCCGATCACGCCGTGCTTGGACGCGTGGTAGGAGGCCCGTCCCGGGAGGCCGACCAGGCCTCCCAGGGAGGAGCAGTTGACGATGGCGCCGCTGCCCTGGGCGCGCATGTGCCGCAGCTCGTGCTTCATGCACGCCCAGACACCGCGGAGGTTGATGGCGTTGACGCGGTCGAAGCGTTCGGCGGGTTCATCGGCGGCGTCGCTGGGCGGGATCTGGATGCCGGCGTTGTTGTAGGCCATGTCGAGGCGGCCGAAGGTCTCCACGGTGCGGTCGACGGCGGCGGCGACCTGGTCCTCGTCGCTGACGTCACAGGTGAGGGCGAGGACCTGGTGGCCGGCGTCGGTGAGTTCCTTCGCGGCCGCGTTCAGGGCCGCTTCGTCGATGTCGGTGAGCGCGACGGCGGCTCCGGACTCGGCGAACGCGCGGGCGGTCGCCAGGCCCATACCGGCGCCGGCCCCGGTGACGAAAGCTACCTGGCCGGTGAAGTCGTACGTGGGATTCACTGGTGTTGTCCCTTCAGGGTGTACGCGGATCCAGGCACGAGTCAGTGCTGCGACGGCACCTGCGCGGCCTCGTCGCGTCGCGTCTGCGTGGGCGCGCTACTCCGGGCCACGATCCGGCCCTTGCCGGACGAGCCGTGGACGGCCAGGGCGATGAGGGGCAGCAGCGTCAGGGCGGCGATCACGGTGCCGACCAGGGGCGGGCCGGTCAGGCCGAGGGAGGAGTCCAGGGCGGTACCGGCGATCAGCGAACCGGCGGCGATACCGGTGTTGAAGGCAGACGTCGTCAGCGCCGAGGTCAGGGTGGGCGCGTCGCCGGCGAAGCGCATGGCCAGCGCGGTGACGACCGGGTTGACCGTGAAACCGGTCAGGCCCATGAGGAAGACGAGGAGGGTGGCCGTGACCGGGTTGCCGGACAGCGGGATCATCAGGAACAGGACCAGAGCGGTGGCCGCGGCGGCCGTGATGGTCGTGGACATCGGACGTCGGTCGCCCAGACGGCCGCCCGTGGTGGTGCCGCCCAGGGCGCCGACGCCGAACGCGATCAGGACGAGCGGTACGGCGCCTTCGGGGATGCCCGCGCGGTTGGTCAGCAGCGGCGTGACATAGGTGTACGTCGCCAGGACCCCGCCCATGATGAGCATCGCGGCGCCCAGCGCCAGCCACAGCCGGCCCTGGCGCAGAGCCCGGACCTCGGCCCGCAGGGACACTTCGACGCGCCGCTCCTGGGCCGGGATGGAGCGGCCGATGAACACGGCGGCGAGCCCGGAGAGGACGGCCAGCGCCCAGAACGGGCCGCGCCAGCCGGTGAACTGGCCGGCGAAGGAGCCGATCGGCACGCCGACGACGTTGGCCAGGGTCAGGCCGCCGATCATGACGCCCGTGGCGCGGGTGGCGTTCTGCGGTCCCGCGGCGGTGGTGGCGACGACGAAACCGACGGACCAGAACGCTCCGGTGGCCAGGGCCGTGACTACGCGGGCGGCGAGGACGATCATGAAGGACGTGCTGAGGGCGGCGACCAGATGTCCCAGGCAGAACACGGACAGGGCCAGGATCAGCGTCTGACGCTGGGGAAGGCGCAGGGTCGCCATGGCCATGGTCGGCGCACCGACGATCATGCCGAGGGCGAAGGCGGTGATCAGCAGGCCTGCGTGGGAGACGCTGACTCCGAGGTCATCGGCCAGCTCCGGCAGCAGGCCGGCGACGACGAACTCGGTGGTCCCCATCAGGAACGTGCCAGCGGCGAGCACCCAGACGACGAAGGGGAGCTTGCCGGGGGTGGTCCCGGACGCGGAAGGCATACGTGGGGTCTCTCCTTGCGTGGAAATCGGGGATCGTGGTGGCGGCTGAAGCCGTCGCGTCGGACAGTGGACGGCGCGGCCACGTCTTCGACGGTCCCATGCAGCGAACTAGACGAAAAGGGGAGGATCTCCTCCCCCCTTCGTGCGAGGACGCACGGCGGGGCGGGTCAGGACGCGGCTTCGATGGTGATCCGGTCGGCCCCGGCAATCCGGTCGGCGTCGGTGTCGATGTGGCCGAGGACGAGCAGGTCGGCGTTGGCCGAGTCGCCGTCGCGGTAGAAGAGTGCCAGGTTGCCCCAAGGCGCGTAGTAGGTCAGGTCGCCGGCTTTCGGCGCGCGCGGCTCGGGAGCGCCCGAGGTGGTCAGCTTGCGCGGCAGGTCGGCGATCCGCTCCGTCTGGTGGAAGTCCTCCAGATCCAGGGTGAGCGGGAGCAGCTCGGCGAAGTCACGGGCGGCCGGACTGTCGTTCAGGGCGGCGCCGACGGGGCGGCCGTCGAGGGTGACCCGGATGTCCATGGCGGTGTTCCTGTCGGACGGTGTGGTGCGTGCCTCGGCCGTCGGTGTCTGCTGCTGCCGGGCGGAGGACGCGGAGGATGTCGTGTGCGGGGAGGCCGGCGCGGTGTCGCTGCAGGCCGCCGCGGCCAGCAGGACAGTGGTGGCCATGGCGGCGTGCGCGAGGGCACGGAGGGTGGCCGGGTTCATGGTGTCGTCCGGGCGTCAGTCGGGCAGGGGCTCGGCGTAGCGACGGAAGCCGTCCCGCTTGGCGTGGAGGTCGTACAGGAGCTCGGCCAGCACGTCGGGGCTGCTGCGCTCGGCGTCGGGCCGGATCGCTCCAGGGATGATCAGCTGGGCGGCGTGGATGTTCTCCGGGGCGAGCGTGTCGTGCAGCATGCGGGCGTAGGCGCTCTCGGCGGCGAAGGCGATCGAGGTGCCGGCGACCTTCGGGTTGGGGCGTACGGCGCTGGAGCCGTTGACGAACAGCAGGGTGCCACGGCCGAGTTCGCGCATGCCGGGCAGGACCGCGTTCACCGCGGTGACCGGGCCCTTGACGGAGAAGGCGAGCGGGGCGTCCAGATCGTCGGCGCTGGTGTCGAGGACCTGCTTCATGAAGTCGGCGCGGGGCACAGGGCTGTATTGGAGGATCTCGACGGTGCCCAGGTCGGCGGCGGCCGCGTACAGGGCCGCGGTGAGGGACTCGATGTCGAGGACGTCGGCCGGGTAGCCGCGCGCCTGGACGTCGTCACGGGCGAGAGTGGCCGTCAGACCGTCCAGTTTTTTCGCGTCGCGGGCGATGAGGGCGACGGTGTGTCCGGCGGCTCCGAAGCGCCGGGCGGTGGCCAGCCCGAGACCGGGTCCGGCACCGATGAGGGCGAAGGTCGTCATGTCAATCCTTGTACGAGCGTGGAGGGTTGCCGGTCCTGTGGCCGCACCGCGTCGGTGCGGCCCCGGGTGTGGACGGGTCTGCGCTCAGGGCTTGAGCAGGGCCTTGATGGCGCGGCGCTCGTCCATGGCCTGGTAGCCCTCGGCGACCTGGTCCAGGGGCAGGGTGAGATCGAAGACCTTGCCCGGGTTGATCCGGCCGGTCAGGACGCGGTCGATCAGGTCGGGCAGGTAGCGGCGCACGGGGGCGGGACCACCGCGCAGACCGACCTGGGAGAAGAACAGCTCCTGGCCGTCGACCGAGACCTCGTGCGGGACGCCGACGAAGCCGACGTTGCCGCCGGGGCGGGTGGAGTTCAGGGCCTGCCGCATGGACTCGGCGGTGCCGACGCACTCCAGCACGGAGTCGGCGCCGATGCCGCCGGTGAGGTCCTTGACGCGGGAGATGCCTTCGTCGCCGCGTTCGCCCATGATGTCTGTGGCGCCGAACTCGAGGGCGAGCTTCTGCCGCGAGGCGTGCCGGGACATGGCGATGATCCGCTCCGCACCCAGTTCCTTCGCGGCGATGACACCGCACAGGCCGACCGCTCCGTCACCGACCACGACGGCGGTCGAGCCGGGCTTCACCTCGGCGGCGAGGGCCGCGTACCAGCCGGTGCCCATCACGTCCGAGACGGCGAGCAGGCTCGGTACGAGCTCGGCGTCCGGGTGCTCGTCGGTGGCGACCAGGGTGCCGTGGGCGTTGGGGATGCGCACGTGGTCGGCCTGGCAGGTGCTCATGAACTCGCGGTTCAGACAGGAGGACTGCCAGCCGTTCCGGCAGTTCACGCAGGTGTTGTCCGAGGTGGCGAAGGAACCGACCACGAACTGGCCCGGCGCGACGTTGACGACCTCGCTGCCGACCTCCTCGACGATGCCGACGTACTCGTGCCCCATCGGGTGCGGGTCGCCGATCGGTTCCGCGCCGCGATAGGGCCACAGGTCCGAGCCGCACACACAGGTGGCGACGGTGCGGATGACGGCGTCGGTCGGATGGAGGATCTTCGGGTCGTCCAGGGTCTCGAAGCGCACATCGCCGGGGGCGTGAATGACTGCTCCGCGCATGGGGTCTTCCTTCCGTGCGGGGATCGGTGAGCCGCAGCCGTCGCAGGAACGACTGCTCACGATCGAGCCTCACACGCGAGGGCGGGCGCGAAAAGCGGAGAGAAATATCCCGGGAAGGAAACATCCTGGGAGGAAATTCTCCCCCCTTACGCGGGTGCGATCGATGTCATCCTGGGAAACATGACCGCCAACGTTCCCCTCAATGAGCTGGGAGAATTCCTCAAGAAGCGCCGCTCCGAGCTGAGCCCGCGCATGGTCGGACTGCCCGAGACGGACGGGCCCCGCCGGGTGGAGGGGCTGCGCCGCGAGGAGGTCGCCCAGCTCGCCAGCATCAGCACCGACTACTACACCCGTCTGGAACAGGGCCGTATGCAGGCGTCGGCGCCCGTGCTGGACGTCCTCGCCCGGGTGCTCCACCTGGACGACGACGAACGGGGCTACCTTTTCCAACTCGCGGGCAAGACCACCACCCGCACCCGGCACCGCGGACGGCAGAAGGTCCAGCCGCAGTTGCAGCGGGTCCTGGACGACCTCACCGCCACTCCGGCCGTCGTACAGGGCCGGCGCGGGGACATTCTGGCCTGGAACGCGCTGGCAGCCGCCCTGGTCACCGACTTCTCCCGCCTCGCGGAAAAGCACCGCAACTACCCGCGGATCATCTTCACCGACCCCGCCATGCGCACCCTGTACGCCGACTGGGAGAGCTCCGCGCACATCGCCGTGGCCCAACTGCGCATGGAGGCAGCGAAGTATCCCGAGGATCCCCGCCTGATCGAGCTGGTCGGTGAACTGTCCCTGCGCGACAAGCAGTTCGCCCGCTGGTGGGGCGATCACCACGTCGCCGCCCGCACCGTGGGCACCAAGACCCTCAACCATCCCGTCGTCGGCGAACTCGTCCTGGACTGGGACACCCTCACCGCCAACACGGACCCGGACCAGAATCTGACCGTCTGGACGGCCGAGCCCGGCTCCCCCACCCACGAACGGCTGCGCATCCTCGCGTCCTGGGCAGCGGACCAGGACCTGCCCGCCTCATCTCCCGTCAGCTGACCGCGCCCTCGGGCAAAGGCCCGCGGCCGGGGCACACGCAATGGGGCGGATCAGCAAGGACGGGGACTCCCGGCGGACCGAGGTGCACGGCCCGCCCGGAGTCCCCGCCGGTCGGCGGTCACCCTGCGCCTCAGACGACCATCCACTGCTGGTTCGCGTCGGTGGTGCACTTCGTCCGGTCCAGGGCCGCGCCGTTGTCGGCCGACGCCCCGGCGACCTCCAGGCACTTGCCGCCGCGCACGTTGACGAAGGTGACGTAGCCGCCGATCACCGCCTTCCTCGTCCACAGCTGGTGCCGGGCCCCGGTGCACGTCGACTGGACGGCCACCGCACCGTCCGCGCTGGAGGCGCCGGAGATCTTCGTACCTGGAGCCCACGGCGGTGGGCACCCACTGCTGGTTGGCCCCGGAATTGCAGTTGCCGGAGTTCACCGCCGCCCCATCGTCCGTACTCAGAAACCAGACGTCCGCGCACTTCGCGCTGTTGCGGTTCAGCAGATGGTTGTTCGAGGCCCCGAGCGGACCGGCGATGACCGGCCAGCCGCCCGCGAGGGTCACCCGCCGGATGTCGAGGGTCTCCTGCCCGGAGTTGTCGCCGTCGTAGTAGTGGTAGGCGAGGAACGTGGACGGGCCGTCGTCGTAGGCGTCGGCGCCGCCGGCTGCCACCTTGGGGTAGGCGCCGGTCAGGACGGTGGTCCCACCGCCGGAGGCCAGGTCGGTGCCGTTCTGAGTCCAGGTACGGCCCGGTGATCCTGCTGGACCGGCCGACCACGGTGTAGTACGTGCTGTTGACGCCGCTGCAGCAGTTGCCCTTGGAGCCGAAGAGGTAGTAGTGGCCGCCGTCGCGGATGATCGTCGGGTTCTCGATGCCGACGGCGATGTGCCACAGGTTGCTTCCACGGCGCCGACCTGCTCCACGTCTTCGACAAGCTCTCCCTTGTCGGCGCCGACAGCCCCGGCCGTCTCGCCGTACGCGACACCCTCCTCGGTGCGTGGGCCGCCTTCGCCGCCACCGGCGATCCCGGCTGGCCGCCCTACGACGCCTGCGCGGCGGACAACTCACGGGCCATCGGCGGCTTGGCGACCGCCACAGACCGGATGATCACCGAGCCGCCGGCCGACAACGTCACCGCACTGTGGGCCAACCCACCCTCCTGAGTAATCGCGCGCCCGAAAGAACGGTCAACACCCGAACCCGGCCGGAGTACGAAACTCCGGTGGCGGCCATGGCCTCGCCGCCGCTGAGCGCGGTGCGCCAGCCGTTCGAGGAGCTGGGGCGCGAGGCCACCCGGGTGCTGCTGTCCGTCGCCGAGGGGCGCCCACCGGCCTCCCCTCGCATCGAACTGGCCACGGAACTGGTCCTGAGGGCCTCCACGTCCGCGCCGCGCACCCACCTCTGAGGGGCGGGAAAGGGCGGGCGGTTCATCAGCCCCGCTCGACCACCGCCGGCACTCCGTGCTGCCGTATGACGCTCGCGTCCCGCTGCGCGCCGACGAGCTGAAGGCTCGTCTCGTTGGGCGTGTCCTCGCTGGAGGAGCCGGCGCGGAGCCGGATCTCACCGGGCTCGACCACGCGGTGGCCGTCAAGACCGGTGAAGGCCAGACGGTCCGTGTGAATGTCGAAGCGGACGGTCGCCTCCTCCCCTGGCTCCAGCGGCACCTTGGCGAAGGCCAGCAGTGTCTGGACCGGCCGGGTGACCTGGGCGAGCGGGTCGGTGAAGTACACCTGGACGGTCTCGGCGCCGGGCAGGGCACCGGTGTTCCGCACTCGCACCGAGACCGTGAACTCGCTGTCTGTCGGCACCAGTTGGCGGTCGGTCCGCAGATCGTGGATCTCGAATCCGGTGTAGGACAGGCCGTGCCCGAAGGGGAACGCGGGGGTCGGGTCCAGGTTGGACAGCCAGCTCTGCCGGTCGCCCAGCGGCGGGTGCAGATAGGTGTACGGCTGCCCGGCGGGCGAGGTGGGGATCTGCACCGGCAGCTTGCCGCTGAAGTTCGCACGGCCCGAAAGGAGTTCGGCGACCGCTCGCCCGCCTTCCTCGCCCGGCAGGAAGACCTGCACCATGGCCGCCGTACCGGCCGCGAAACGCCCCACGGCGTACGGCCGTCCACTGACGACGACGAGGACGACGGGCTTGCCCGTCGCGAGCACGGCCTCGACCAGTTCCTCCTGCACGCCGGGCAGCCGCAGGTCCTCGGCGTCGCAGCCCTCGCCGGAGGTTCCGATGCCGAACATGCCGGGCTTGTCACCGACGGCCAGGACGGTGACGTCGGCTGTGCGACTCGCCTCCACCGCCACCGCGATGCCGTCCCGGTCTTCGTCCCGTATCGGGCACCCCTGCGCGAACTCCCAGTCGACAAACGGGAGTTCGGTGAGCAGCGCGCCGCGCAGCGACTCGGCCCCGACGCCGTTTCCGAGGTCGTCGCGGTCGGAGAGGACGTGGTTGGGGAAGCTGTAGCAGCCGAACATCGTGCGGACGTCGTCGGCGCACGGGCCGATCAGGGCGATCCGGCCGGCAGCGGGGAGCGGCAGGCCCCCGGCGTTGTGCAACAGCACGGCGCCGGCCTGGGCGACGGTGTGGGCCAGTCGGCGGTTCTCCGGCTTGTCCAGGTCCAGGATCCCTTCGCGCAGGGCGGGCGGTTGCGGGTCCCAGTCCGGGTCGAGGAGGCCGAGGGCGGCCTTCTGCCGCAGGACCCGGCGCACCGCCTGGTCGACATCGGCTTCGCCCGCCTTTCCGGCCCGGACGGCGTCGGCCAGTGCGGCACCGAAGCCCCGCTGGTCGGGCAGTTCGACGTCCATGCCCGCACGGAGTGCCAGGGCCCCGGCGTCCGGCAGGTCGGCGGCCACCCGGTGCGCGTCGACCAGGAACGGCAGCGACCAGTAGTCGGAGACGACGGTGCCCTCGAAGCCCCACTGCTCGCGCAGCACGCCGGTCAGCAGCCGACGGCTGGCGGCGGGGGCCTCGCCGTCGATCTCGGCGTACGAGTTCATGACCGAGCCCACTCCGGCGGCGACGATCCGCTCGAAGGGCGGCAGGACGACGTCGGTGAGCTCACGGTGGCCGATGCCGACCGGGGCATGGTTGCGGCCACCCATCGAGGCCGAATACCCGGCGAAGTGCTTCAACGTCGCGTACACCCCTGCGCCCTGCAGGCCCAGGACGTACGCCTCGCCCATCTCACCGACCAGGTAGGGGTCTTCACCGTAGGTCTCCTCGCAGCGGCCCCAGCGGTAGTCGCGGATGACGTCGACGACCGGGGCGAGGCCCTGGTGGACGCCGGCCGCGGCCATGTCGGTGCCGATGGCCGCGCCGACGCGGCGGATCAGGGCGGGGTCGAAGGTGGCCGCCATGGCGAGGGAGGTGGGGTAGATGGTGGCGCCGTAGGCGGTGAAGCCGGTCAGGCACTCGTCGTGGGCCATCGCCGGGATGGCGAAGCGGCTCTGCGCCATGATCTGGCGCTGGCGTTCGGCCAGCAGGCGGGCGTGTTCCAGGGCGGGGCGGGGGACGGTGCCGTAGGGGCGGGTGAGCTGGCCGAGGCCGTGCCGGGCGGTCTCGTCGAGGTCGCCGACGCGACCGAACAGGTTGGTGCCGGGGGCGACTTCGGGTCCGGCCGGCTCGACGTCCTCCCACGCACTGCCGAGCTGGGCGATCTTCTCCTCCAGGGTCAGCCGCGCGAGCAGCGCCTCGACGCGTTCGCCGACCGGACGGGCGGGGTCGGACCAGGGACGGTCGTCGTCCGCGGGGAAGAGACCGGCGTGGTCCGGTGTGGTGGTCGTCATGCACGACTCCTCGTGGGGGCGTTGCGCGGGCATGCCGAGGACGGCCGGGGCCGTGACCCCCCGGCCTGTTCGGGCTCGGCGTCGGTTACTTGGAGAATCCGGCGGTCAGTCCGGCGACCAACTGCCGCCGGGCGAGGACGAACACCACCAGCATGGGAAGGGTGGAGAGCACCACAGCGGCCATGGTCGCGGGCACGTTGATGCCGAACTCGCCGCGATAGAGCGTCAGGGCGAGCGGCAGTACGGCCCTGTCGCCGCTCTGGGTGAGGATGAGCGGGAACAGGAAGCCGTTCCAGACCTGAAGTCCGTCGTACACGGCGACCGTCACCAGCGCGGGCCGGGCCATCGGCGCGGCCAGCGAGAACAGCATGCGCCAGTCGCCGGCGCCGTCCATGACCATCGCCTCGAACAGCGAACGCGGCACGTCCCTGAGGAAGCTGACCAGGATCATCACGGTGACCGGCAGGGCGAACGCCGCCGAGGGCAGCACGATCGCGAGCAGGCTGTCGTACATCCGCATCCGGATGATCAGCAGGTAGACCGGGATGATCACCGCTTGGAGGGGGATCGCCAGGCCCAGCAGGTAGAGGCGGAAGGTGAGGCGGGACCAGCGGTTGGTGTGGCGGACGATGGAGAACGCGGCCATCAGGGCTACGGCCATGACGATCGCGACCGTGGCAGCGGTGACGATCACGCTGTTGAGCAGGTAGCCCGTGAAGTCACCGGCGAGGACGGTCCGGTAGTTGTCCAGGCTCGGGCGGCCTGGCAGCGCCAGGGGGTTGCCGGTGGTGAAGTCCGCCTGGCCGCGGAGGCTGGTCACCACCACCCAGTACAGGGGCACGACGACCAGCGCGGTCCACAGCAGGGTGGTGCCGCCCGTGGCGGTACGGCGCAGGGTCGCGACGACGGTGCTCACATGCCCTCCTGCTGGCTGTCCATCCGGGTGAAGCCGGACAGGCGGGTGGTCAGCAGCGACAGCGCGAGGCCGAAGACCACCAGAAGCGTGGCCATCGCGCTGGCCCGGCCCATGTCGTGGGCCTGGAAGCCCGTGATGTACATGGCCAGCGGCAGCACCCGGGTCGCGGTGCCCGGACCACCGGTGCCGCCGGACAGGACGTAGATCAGGTCGAAGTAGGTCAGCGAGCCCACGAGCATGAGCGTGCTCGAGGTGACCAGCGTGTACTTCAGCTGGGGCAGTGTGATCCGCAGCAGACGGGTGACGGGGCCGGCTCCGTCGATGGCGGCGGCCTCGTAGAGCGACACCGGGATCTGCCGCACGCCGGCCTGGTAGAGCAGCGCGTGGAACGGCACGAACTGCCAGGCGATCACGAAGATCACCGTGTAGAGGGCCAGGTCGGGCGAGCCGAGCAGGGGCTTGGCCAGCCAGTGCAGCCCGGGGGCGGCGCCGATGCCGAAGGACGGGTCGAGCAGGGCCTGCCAGGTCAGCCCGACCGCCACGGCGGACAGCAGCAGCGGCAGGAACCACACCAGGGCGAAGAACGCCCGCAGTCGGCCCCGGGGCGCCTGGAAGACACCGAGCGCAAGCGCCAGGGGCGTCTGGACCAGCCAGCTGACCACCATCACCTTGATGGTGAGCCACAGCGCCTGCCAGGTTGCGTCGTCGGTCAGCACACCCGTCCAGTTGGCCATTCCGGACCAGCCGACCGAGCCGAGACCGTCCCAGCGCGCGAGGCTCAGCACCACTACGCCGACCAGCGGGACCAGGCCGAACAGACCGAACAGAAGCAGAGCGGGCGCCGCCATCAGCAGACCGCTGTAGCGGCGGCGCCCGGAGCGGCCCGTGGCCGGACGCGTCCTCTGGGACGCGACCGGTCGCGGGGTGCGGACGACCGTGGCCATTACTGCGCCGCCTTGCTCATGTTCGTACCGAACTCCTCGGGCGAAATCTGCCGCAGGAACGACTTGTCCACGTTGGTCAGCAGCGGGTCGGCCTGGTCGGAGGGCAGCGCCTGGTCCCAGGAGAGCTGGAAATTGGGCGAGTTCCGCACCAGGCCGTAGACGAAGGTCAGCCACTTCTTGTCGTCGGCCGACTTCACCGCCGCCAGCTTGGCGTCGAGCTTGTTGACCGGGGGCACGCTGCCGGACGACAGGTAGGCGTCGACCTGGGAGTCGTTCAGGACGTAGTCCTTGAAGTAGGTGAGCGCCGCGGACTTGTTCTTGCTCGACGAGTTCAGCGACAGGAAGTTCGAGGGGTTGCCGACGATGGCCTGCGGGTCGCCCTTGCCGCCGGACAGGGCCGGGAAGGGCATGTACCCCAGGTCCTTCTGCACGAAGTCGGGGGCGGCCTTGACCAGGTTCGCGTACTCCCAGGTGCCCATGAGCTCCATGCCGGCCCTGCCGGTGTAGAGCAGGGCGGTGGAGGCGCCCTGGTCGTAGCTGACGGAGGAGGCGTTGGAACCGAACGCGCCGGCCTTCGCCAGATCCTGGAGCTTCTGGTCGGCCCGGGTGACCGCGGGGTCCTTCCAGCCCGAGGGGCCACCCGAGGCGATCTTGTCGAACACCTGCGAGCCGCCCTCGCGGTCGAGCAGGTACTCCATGTACATGAGCGTCGGCCACTTGGAGTTCGCGGCGAGCGATACGGGCGTGACGCCGTCGCCCTTCAGCTTCCTCACGGCGGCGAGCAGATCGTCGTACGTCTTCGGCGGTGTCACGCCCGCGTCCTTCAGGACCTTCTTGTTGTAGTAGAGGACGACGGGCGCGAGACCGTTGGCCGGGACGCCGTAGACCTTTCCACCGAAGGTGGCGCTCTTCAGCACACTGGGGGTGAACCGCAGGAGGTCGACCTGTGCATCGGTGAGGGTGTCGACCTTGCCCGCCCTGACGTAGTCGTCCAGCGCGCCACCGCCCCAGCTGAAGAAGATGTCCGGAGCCTGGTTCGCACCGAAGGCCACCCGCAGCTTCTGCTTGTAGTCGTCGTTCGCGAACAGCCGCAGGATGATCTTCGTGTCCGGGTGGTCCTTGTTGTACGCGTCGACGGACTGCTTGAGGATCGTCTGGTCGTTCAGCGCCCACATCGTCAGCCCCTTGGACGACGAACCCCCGGACGTTCCGGCGGGCCCCGAAGTCCCGCACGCGGCCAGAGCCATGGCCGCCGTCACGACCATGGCCGCACCGACCCCGCGTCGCACTCCGGCAGCGCTCATACCGCTCTCTCCGTGCACTGGAATTCCGCGCATCATGTGCCTCTCTTCTCTCCGCATGCCGAATTCAAGCGCCAGGCATGGGGGCTGGTACGAAAAGCTTTCGGACGTCGTCACCGCAGACGTCCGGTCTGCTGAACCGGGACACTGACACGGAATTCACACCGGAGACAAGGAGGGAAAATCCCTCGGTTACGAAAGACTTTCGCGTCCGGACACAGGATCAGCGGCCTGCCGTGCTCCTGGGCACAGACGGGCACGAGGCGTCAGAACAGCGTCAGCGTGAGACACGAAGGCCTCCTGGTTGGCGGACCCGTGCGGACGACCTCGCCCAGCCTCGTCGCCGGTGCCGGGTTGCACTTCCTCTCGGCAGCTCCACAACCTCACTGGGCAGTGCAGCCGCACCACACGTTCGTCACGGACCCCGCAGCCCTCGACAGAAAGCTGATGACGGCGGCGCCCATGAAGCGCGCCCTCCAGAGCATCACCGCATTCAATACGAGAGCCGGCAAATCCCGACAGATCTCGCAACACTGCTTGAGACCGTTCAATAGTCGATGCGTCTCGCAGTTTCCGAAGCATGCGGCGGCCCGGCCATCATGAGCATGCGTGACGTCGGGTTTCGGCGGATCACCGAAGGAACCGGATTCATCGGCTCTCGTTCACCGGCCCGAACTCCAGAATCTGTCGGGCGGTGATGTCGGGCCGGCTGAAGTGCACCGCGTGGGCCGCGCCGGGCACCACGGCGAGGCGGCCATGCGGCAGGGCGGCGGTCACGCGCTCGGCCCAGAGCTGGGGGGCCACCGGGTCGCCGGATCCCCTCAGCACAAGGGTCGGCGCCTCGATGCGACGCAGGCGCGCCTCGAACGGGCCGGACGCGTCCTGGCGTGCGCAACGGAATCCCGCGAGCGACCGCGCCGGTCCGGTGACCAGGTAGTCCGCGGCGGCCACAGCGAGGAGGGACAGTGGTTCCCTCGGCGCGTCGGTCAGCAGTCGCAGCAGTTGCCGCACCGGTGACAACGCCGTCGCGTCGAGTGCGGGGCCGATGAGCACCATCCGCTCCACCAGTCGAGGGTGCTCGGCTGCGAGCGCCGCGGTCACCTGGCAGCCGACCGAGTTGGCTACGAGGACACACGGCCCGATCGCCGCGGCGGTCCGCCAGCGCAGCAACTCTTCCACCGTCTCCTCGACGTCCGGGGAGCGCCGGACGGCCCGCCGCGAGCGTACGTTTCCCGGTAGGTCGGGCACCAGCACGGTCCGCCCCGCAGCCGCCAGCGACCGGGCGAGAGGGGTGAAGTAGCGTCCTGACAGGCCGAGGCCGTGGACCATGACGACCACGGCTTCGCTCGGGGGCCAGGGACCGAAGCGGAGGGTGTACAGACCCGCAACACGCCCTTCACGCCGGGACGTCGACCGCAAGGGCTGTTCTTCCGGCCCGGGCGAGTGGACGACACCCTCGCGCCTGTGTCGACCGACGGGAACGCCCGGCGGGAGCGGGCCCGAACGGCTCTTCCTCAGCACGTCGGCGCGTCCGCGGCCCGGTCGTCGCTCGCTCCCGTCCAATTTCAGCTCTCGTCGTCCTCATGCGTCTCGGATGTCTCGTCGGCCGCCGTGGAGGGCCCGGTCTCCGGACGGCTCTCGTCCTCCTCGGGATGAGCGTCCTTTTCCCCGGTGAGCTCTTCCAGCGGGCTCTGACGGCCGTCCGCCGCATCGGAAGCGTGCATGATCCGTCCCTTCCGTTCAGCTGCTCCTTGCCCTTTCGCCGAGTCACCGCGCCAGAAGGTCCCAATCATCCTGTTCACGGCTTCATGAAGGTGCGCCGTCCGGGTACTTCGCTCGCATGACCTTTCTTCAGCACACCTCGAGTGAGACCACCCGCGGGCCGTCCGCGCCGGACGCACAGGGTGGGCGGAGCGCCGGATGACCTCGAAAGCCGCGCAGACGGCGCTGCTGGTCGCCGAAGCAGCCACCGACGCGCGCACCGAGGAGATTCCCCGGCAGGTGTGCGCGGTCGTATGCGAGGGGCTCGGTGTGGACGGCGCGACCCTCTCCCTCCTCACCGACACCCCCTCGCGGCAACTGCTCGCCGCCTCGAACGACGACGCGCTGGTGCTGGAGGAGATCCAGTTCACGGTGCTTGAGGGCCCCTGTCTCACCGCAGCCCACCGCGGTGAGACCGTCGCGGTGCACGACCTGCGGCACGAGGTGACACCCTGGCCCCTGTTCGGCGCGTCCGTACGCGAGAAACTGCCGCAGGTCGCATCGGTGTACGCGCTCCCCGTGTTCTTCGGCGACTACGTCCTGGGGTCCGTCGACCTGTTGGCCCGTCGGACACACGCTTTGAGCGCGTACGAGCTGGAGCAGGCGGAGGGCGTGGCCGAGGCCGTGTCGGCCGCTCTCATGTCGACTCGCGACATGCTGCTGAACGGAGGGCGCCCGCCCGCCTGGGAACCGCAGGAGATCGTTCGCGCCCACTGGTTCGACACCGCCCGCGCTGTCGGAGCCTTGGCGTCCCGGCAGGGACTCACTCCGGAGGACGCCCTGGCCCGCATGCGTGCCGAGGCCTTCCATACGGGCAGGTCACTGACCGACATCACCGCCGACATCTTGCGCGACCCGCCTCAGGATCCGTAGCCGGCGACCGTCCCGGGTGAACGGCGGCATCACGCCACAACACGCCGCCGTACAAACGAATGGAACGCTCATCTCCCCGATTCTCGCCAGGATCGGAGCGCCAGCTGCGTCGCTTCCCGTACCTGTGCCCGCAGGTGGACGGCGCTCGGAGCGACGCCGTCGCCCGCGCCGCCCTCCTCGTCCATGAGCGCGTCGAGCGCGCCGCTCACCGCTCCCGTCAGCGCCCCGGCCAGTGCGGCCGCACTCACCCGGTCCAACTACACGCGCCGGAGGTCGCCAAGGTGATGACCTGGGCGAGCGAGACCTACTACGCCGTCGACCTCGCTCCCGTACAGGTCGCCTTCCCGGACGTCGTGGACTTCGCCGCCCGGCTGGAGCGCTCGGGCCGCACGCAGCTCATGGCGCAGCTGGACTCCGTGCCCCTGTGACGGTGTCCACTCCGGGCACGCCGTAGACGCTGGAGAGGCGGATCAGCGGCAGAGCGCGTGGAACACCGCCGATGGAGATGGTCGGGACGGCATCAGTGCCTGAGCAGCCACAGGACCCGGTCCCATGACAGCAGGTGGTACGCGATCAGCACGCCGGCGAGCGCCACGGCGAGGCCGTGGGATCCCGCCGCGTACAAGGCCGCCGCACCACCGAAGAACACGGCCAGCTCCAGCAGGAACCGCAGCGGACCAGGTGTCGCGATCACCGTCCTCCCCGACCGTGACGCATCGTCCGGAGTTGCCAACGCGCCCCACAGCACGGCCACGAACACGGGAACGGCAACCACGCCGACGTACCGGAGGGGACCGGGCAGGGTGGCCCATGCCCAGACCCCGAAGCAGACCAGGGCCACCAGTTCCAACACGAATCTGATGCCGAGAGCCCATGGGCGAAAGCCAAACCCGGACGACATACGCGCGGTTCCTTCCGTCGCAGCTCTTCCGTGATCACAGACCACCGCACGGGAGGCCCAAGTATCAGACCGGACAACGGACTTGCTCGTCCAGGCGACAGGGCGGAGCGGCATGTCGGTGTATCGCGCCGATGTGCCCCGATCATCGCCGACCGCACTGGAACGCCGGGGCGGGGTGCGGCTCAGGACGTTGCCGGCCGCTGTTCCGACTGTGAGCGGAGGCCGCCGGGTCGCCCCGTGGGTGATGCCGCCTGGTGTGCCTCCCGGGCCTCGGCCGCCGGCGCGGAACTGGCCCTGGTCCGCGCCCGTCAGAAGATCGGCCGGGGCAGGCCGGGATGCGAGGCGGTGAGGCGCGCGGGAGGCTGGTGCCATGTCGGAACGCCGTGTGATCGCCTGCCCGCCTTCCGGGACGGGTGGCCGCAGGGTGGGCATCGAGGATCGGATGCTCGGCGCGGCCTGCCGCGTCCGTGACCTCGGCCTCACCATGTGCCGGCAGATCGCGGGCCTGGCCGGCCGGGACGAGCTGGACGTCGCCGCATCGGGACGCATCGAGTGGCATGCGGGCGAGCCGGAGGTGGGGAGACGCTGAACGCGCGCACAGGCAGCCGGAGCGGCAAAGGGCCCGACGTGGAAGCCGTCCTCGACGAGCTCTACACCACGCCGCCGTCCGGCTTCGTCACCCGGCGGGAGACGCTGGCCCTCGCCGCGAAGACGGCCGGCCGGGTCGACGACGCCCGCCGCATCCGCGCCGCCCGCCGCCCCACCCTCGCGGCCTGGGCGGCGAACCTCCTGCTGCGTTCCCAGCCTGAAGAGAGCCGGCAGTTCCTGGAACTGGGGCGCGCGCTGCGCGAGGCCTACCAGTCCCTGGACGCCGCCGGCCTCAAGGATCTCTCCGCGCAGCGTCGCCGTGTCGTCTCGGCGCTGTCCCGGCAGGCCGCCCAACTCGCGCGGGACGCCGGGCAACAGCTCTCGGAGCCGGTCCAGCAGGATCTCGAAGCGACCCTGCGCGCCGTACTCGCCGATCCGGACGCGGCGGACCAGTGGGCGGGCGGCCGCCTGGTCACCGCCCTCACCCCGCCCTCGGAGTTCCGCCCGGGAAGCACACCCGTGGCCCCTGGCAGCACACCCGTGGCCAAGAGACCGGGCACCCGAAGCCGGTCGGCGCCCCCGCCTCGGACAGGAGCGACCAAGGACGAACTCGCCGAGCGACGCCGCGCCCGTCAGGAGCAGTTGGCCCGGGCGCGGGAGGCCGCCAAGGCAGCCGAGCAGCGCCTGCGCGAAGAACGCGCACGGCAGGCGGACGCCGGTGCCGAGCTGCAGCGGGCGCGCGAGCGCACTGAGCAGGCCCGCCGGCAGATGTCCGCCGTCGAGGAGCAACTGCGGCAGGCGCGCGAGGAAGGCCGTCGAGCGGAGAACGAACAACACGAGGCCGAGGAACACAGCCGGTCCGCTGCCGACGCCCTCGCCCAGGCCGAGCGGGTGGCTCGCGAGAGCGCGCAGCAGGTACGCAGTATGTCCAGAGGCGGCACGTAGGCAGCGCGGGCCGGCACGGTGGAGTGGGACAGCGTTCAGAAATGTTCCGCTACGGTCCCGGCCTCCGGGGGCGAGCCGTACGCCTACTGCTCTGCAGGCGCCATGCCTCCGGAGACCTGCCGAACGGGTCACGGACCCGGTCCGACGGCCGTGCCTCAGGCGGCCGCCGCGCCGCGAGTCATCCTGCGGCCGGCGGTCACGGCCGCTCCGGCCAGTGCGGCGGCGACGGCGGTCCTGCGGATCGCGGTGCGTCGCCCTCCGTGCCAGCCGCCGTGGACCGCGCCCTCCCCGGCAGCCGGTACGTGCAGCGCTCCATGGGTGGCCGGGGCCGCCACGTCGTGATCGAGATGACCCTTGTCCGTCTGCCGTGCCATGGCCCGCTCCGCGAGCCCGGGCATGATCCGGGACTGGCGCACCATGGCGCGGCCCGCCGGACCCACCACGACCTCGCGGCGAGGGCGGCGGACGAGATCGACGACCGCCCGGGCGACGCGTTCCGGGGTGTAGACCGGCGGCATGGCGACAACCGGGTGGCCGGTGTAGTTCGCCGCCTGCTGGAAGTGGGGGGTGTCGATGGTCGCGGGCATCACCGTGCACACGTGTACGCCCTTCACGCCCTCGACCCTCAGCTGCTGCCGCAGGCTCGATCCGAGCGCTCGGACGGCGTGCTTGGACATGCTGTACGGGTGGCTGTAGGGCTGGGACACGGCACCCACGATGGACGAGATGTTGATCAGTGTGCCCCTCCCCTGCTCCCGCATCACCGGCAGCGCGGCCCGGGCTCCGTGCACGTAACCCATCACGTTGACGTCCAGGACCTTGCGGAAGTCCTCCAGCGGCACGTCCTCGAAGCGGCCGAAGGCGTTGACGGCCGCGTTGTTCACCCAGACGTCGATCCGGCCGAACTCCGCCACCGCCCGCCGCGCCAGGTTCTCGACCGCTCCGGCGTCCGTCGTGTCCGTCGGTACGACCAGCGTCCGTGCCCCGCGATGCTTCTCGCACTCCTTGGCCGCCGCCTCCAGTGCCTCCTCGCGGCGCGCGGCCAGCACCACGGCACAGCCCTTGCGGGCGAAGGCCTCGGCCGTGGCCCGTCCGATGCCGCTGGATGCTCCGGTCACCACCACGACGTGATCACGCAGTCCCATACCTACCTCCTCCTCAGGTCTGCCGAGCCGGGCGCCCCGTTGCCCGCCTCCGTGGCGGGACGGGTACCCGGCTGGCACCGAACCGACCTTCACCTCGGTCGGATCTCGGGACACGGTCAGCCGCACAACCGCACGCGACAAACCCGGCGACCCCGACGACCTCGGCGACCTCGGCGACCTCGGCGACCTCGGCGACCTCGGCGACCTCGGCGATCAGCCCCGGGATACTGGTCCCCCATGGATGAGGTCCAGTCGTCGTCGCCCATTCCGAGCGCGCGACCCTGCGTGTCGGCGACGTGTTCGTGAAGGCGGACGCCGACCAGGGCGTGCATCGACGTAGAGGTCGAGACGATGTCCCTCGCGCCGGTCCCGATCGCGGAGGTCTTGTGGCACAAGCCGCCCGTGCTCGCGATCGCCGCACTCCCGGGGACGACACTCGGGCGCCTCGGCGGCCGTCGACCGGGGCGCCGGCGGCGTGGGCCGCGACGAGCACCGCTATCCGGAAGCCACACGACGCGCCGCTGCCGCCCCGGCTCGGCCGGGCAGGCCGGAGCATCGTCGCGCAGTCGGCGGAACTCGACGTCGAGCGCGAGTGGCTCGTGCCGCACGGCGTGCTGCCCGCCGACCTGGTCACTCGCAACCGCCGGGTCGCCGAAGCGGCGTTCCGGCCGTGGCTCCTGCGTTCACGCACGGCGACCTGCAGATCACATCCCCCAGATCCAGCGGATCCAGGCCGCATTCAACCGGTCCCCGCGGTCGAAGGCCGTGCAGTACACCTCCGGCGGCGGCGCCAATCAGCAATGGAGCTGATACCAGCGTGATCCGTTCCGACCCGTCATCCACATCCTGACGGCTGCGGATCCGCGCACTTCTGTGCCGGTAAGACGCATGGCAACCACCCGAACAGCGACGGGGCGGTCCGAGGGCCGCCTCGCCCAGAACGCCTCAGGACGGTCGGCGGACGGCCTGCACGGCTGTGTCGTAGAGGTCGAACAGGTCGGCCCGGCCGCCGAGGCGCGCCCACTCCTCGTTCGCTGCCTGCAGACAGGTGATCGCCGCTGCCGCGATCGCGCGCGCTCGGAGGGTGCGGTGATCGGAGTCGGGCAGGCGCGGCTCGATCAGCGGGGTGAGCAGGTCCTGCCAGCGGGCCTGCTTCTCGGCGTGGCCGGCGCGCAGCGACTCGTTGTCGAACAGGAGGGTGACCAGCTCGAGCCGGTGTTCGGCGGTGGTCTCGATCTCCTCGACGACCTGGAACGCGGCGCGCAGCGAGACCCAGCAGTCCTCGTCGGCCGGGCGCTGCGCGAACCGCTCCGCGATCAGCTCGCCCTGTTCGGACAGGCCGCCGAGCGCGAGGTCTTCCTTGCTCGGGAAGTAGTTGAACAGGGTCCGCCGGGAGACGCCCGCCGCGGCGGCGACCTCCTCCAGCGTCGTGTTGTCGTACCCCTGCGCGGCGAACAGCTCGACGGCGGTCCGGGCGAGCAGGGAGCGGACCACGGAGCGGGTCTGCTCACGGATGGATGTCTGTTTCCGGGCCATGCATCGATGGTACAAGCATTCATTCGATAAAGGAATTTGCACTGAGTGCAAGACAATGCATAGGGTGTACGGCATGACAAGGATCGACTATCGCCACCAGACCGTCATCGTCACCGGAGCCAGCTCCGGCCTCGGCGCGGAGTTCGCACAGCAACTGGCCGCTCGGGGCGCGGATCTGGTGCTCGTCGCCCGACGCGCGGACCGGCTGCGGAGCCTGGCCGACGACCTCATCCGCACCCACGGCGTCACGGTGACCGTCGTCGCCCGCGACCTCGGCCAGCCCGACGCCGGCCGCACACTGCGCGCCGAACTCGAATCCCGTGGCATCCACGCCACCGGACTCGTCAACAACGCCGGCTTCGGCACCCACGACGCCTTCCGGGACGAGGATCCCGAGCGCCTGCAAAGCATGATCGCGCTGAACGTCGCCGCCCTCGTCGACCTCAGCCGCGCCTACATCGACCCGCTGACCTCCGCCGGCAACGGCTTCCTGATCAACGTCGCGAGCCTCCTGGGCTACCAGCCCACGCCGTACCTGAGCGTCTACGGCGCCACCAAGGCCTTCGTGCTCAGCTTCACGGAGTCGCTGTGGGAGGAGACCCGCGGCACCGGCCTGCGTGTCCTGGCCGTGTGCCCCGGTGCGGTGGCGACCGAGTTCTACGACGCTGCCGGCAGTCAGTCGGCGGACTACGGATCGAAACGGGTCACCGCGGACCACGTCGTGAAGACGGCCCTCGACACCCTCGACCGCCGCTCCGCACCGCCCTCGGTCATCACCAACGGCCGCCCCCTCGCCCTCGCCGGCAGGTTCCTGCCGAGGCGCACGGTCGTCCGCGCGATGGGCTGGACGGCACGCCGCGCCATGCACGCGTAGCTCCATGCATCGGCGGACCGCCACGGACGCGGGGACCGTGGCCGGACGACAGGAAGCTGCTCCGAGACGAGTTCCTCCGAGAGAGAAGAACGCCATGACCGATCGCCTCCCCGCAGCGGACCTGCGGAACCTCACCACCGCCCTGCGCGCCGAACGCACCGAGATGCTCGACTTCACCGGCACCCTCAGCGACGAGGAATGGGCTGCACCCAGCGCCGCGTCGGGATGGCGCATCGCCGACGTCGTCGCCCACATCGGCGCGACAGCACGGAACTGCTACACACCCCCCGGACCGGACTCGTTCCGCGCCACCAGCCTCGAACAACTCAACGAAGGCCCCGTGGAGCGGCGCCGCGGCTGGAACCGGGCGCAGGTCATGGCCGAGTACACCCGCGCCACCCGCCGGGCCACCACGCTCCTCGGCGTCGTCCGACGCACTCCCGCCAGTCGGCTGCGCATACCTCTCGTCGAACTCGGGCGCTACCCCGTGGGCCTGCTGATCGGCGGCGCCCTCGTGTTCGACCATCACACCCATCTGCGCCACGACATGGCCCCCGCGCTCGGCCGGCGGCCCACCCCGGCCACCGACGCCGACCGGATGCGAGCCGTCCTGACGTGGATGTTCGCCGTACTGAACAACCAGATCCGGCGGGTGCCGGTCGCCGGGCTCGAGGCCCGCGTCGCCCTGACGCTCACCGGCCCCGGTGGCGGAACATGGTGGCTCGACGAGGCAGGCGTGCTGTCCCCGTCCGACGGCCCGGTCGCCGCGCACATCACCGCACCGGCACTCACCTTCCCCGACTGGGGAACCCAGCGCTCGTCGTGGCGCGACCACGACGTGACCGTCTCCGGCGACACCGAACTCGCCGCCCGTCTCCTCGACGCCGTCAACGTCATCTGACGTCTGACGCCCCGACCGGCAGTCGCCGGACCGGCGGCCCGGTCGACGATGTCGATGCGCACCCCCCATCGCCCTCCCGGCTAAGGACTCGGCGTGTAGTAGGCCTTGAAGCATTCGTTCCCGCCGTCGGTCGCAGGGCTGAAGCAGGCCTGCACGGATGTTCCGGGGCCGACCACGCTCATGAGGGTGTGGACGTAGGTGTCCGCCTCCTTCGGGGTGGCGACCCGGGCATCGTGGCGGGAGCCGTGCCGGCCTCCTGTCCTGATCTCGACGCGGTCGCCCACGACGGCGCCCCACATCCGGGCCCAACTCGTGCCGCATTCCTCGCTGTAGCGAATCTGGATCCAGGCGCCGGTAGCGGTCTCGTACTCGGCGAGGGTCAGCGGTTCGGCACCGCATCTCGCCGCGATCGGGTCCTTGTCCTGACAGGCTGTGTGCCGGCACAGCGCCCCGGTGGCCGCGACGGGCACGGGGGACGGTGACGCCTCCCTGCGGTGCGACGGGGGAAGGTGGATGAACACGAGTGTTCCGAGGACCACGGCACAGATCGACGCGAGGGCGGTGACAATGTTCGTGTCCCGACGCCTGGTTGGACTCGAACGCGGGTAATCGGCGTCGCTCGGGGCCGTGTTGCTCGGGCCGGTGGCGGCCGGGAGCGTGCGAGCCGGGACCGTGTCGCACGGGACGGTGTCGGGTGCGGCGGTGTCTGGTGCGGCGGTGTCTGGTGGGGCAGTGGCGGAGGCCGCGGTCGACGGGTCCGTCCCGTCGGCCCTGCGTTGCCGAGCCGCTGTCCCCCGTGCCGACGCCCTCTCTTCCGTCGGGTCCGTGCGGGCGATGTCGAGAAGCGCCAACGCACGGTCGGCGGGCTCGTCGGCGAGACGGCACAACTCCTTGACCGCGTTGCGCGGTGGCAGGCTCTTGCCGTTGAGGTAGCGCTCCCAGGACGACTTGCTGTAAGTGGTCGCGTTCGCGAGCTGTGCGAGGCTCAGGCCGGTGCGCTGCCGCACCTGCCGGAGTACAGCGGCCAGTCGGGCCCCCGGTGGTGTGGGTGCGCGGGATGTCATTCGCGCAGCGCCTTCCAGGAGTGCGGGCCCAGCATCCCGTCGACGGCGAGGCCCGCGCGCTGCTGGAACGTCTTGACCGCCCGCAGCGTCAACGGCCCGAACATGCCGTCGATCCCGCCTGGTGTGATGCCTGCCCGGCGCAACAGGCACTGTGCCTCGGCGACGTCGGCGCCGGTGGCGCCGTAGACGATCTCGGTGTTACGGCCCTTGTTGATGCCGGCCGACCAGCGACCGTCGATCCGGGTGATGCGGCAGGTGTAGGAGGGCGGTGAGGAGGCGGCGGCGATGCGGGACGGTGCGATGACGGCCGCCGGGGTGTCATCGTCGCCAAGGCGCAGCATCAGCAGCAGCGCCGCCGACAGGGCTACGGCGAGGGCGGCGACACCTGCTGTCAGGGCGAGGTGCGGAAAGCGACCGGAAGCCGGTTCGGTGGTACGCGGTGGCGTGCCGGCGTCGGGTGCGGCCAACGGCTCGGGGTGCGGGTCGGCCGGATGGGTCGCCTCCTCCACTTCCCGCTCGCACTGCTGCTCCTGCTGCTGCGCAGCGGGCTCTGCACGGCGGCAGTCCCGGGCGTCGAGGGCGATCTCGTGCAGCGCGAGCAGGGGGACGGGGTCGGTGCCGGTGATCCGGGCCAGTGCCTCCACCGCCTCCCGCGGCGGCAGCGACGTACCGCCGAGATACCGCTCCCACGACTTGGCGCTGTAGCCGGTCTTGGTCGCGAGCTGCCGCAGTGTCAACTCGCTGTGATCCTTCAGCCGACGTAAGCGTGCCACCAACTGCCGGGCGCTGGAGTCGAGTTCCGCGGGCAGCGTCTTGGAGCGCGGCATGTGTCCCCCAAAGCGGTCGTCGGCGTGGTCAGCGCGTGAACATCGGTCCCCTCCACTGCTGCGCATTCTGCATGAGCACGCCACATCTGTCACAGGCGTCCCACATCACCGTCCCGCCCGATGCCGTAGCCGCAGGTCAGGGCGATGGTCGTCCCGGAAGACCGCCATCTGTGCCGCAGCCGTGGCGGCCCTGCCCCGCGCCCTGCACCTTTGGTCTCGCCACTTGCCCCGCCCGGCGGGACAAGTGCCGACTCCACGACCGAAACCCCATGACCGAAAGAGGAACGCATGCGACCGAACGCTCTGGGCAGGACCATCGCCGGCCTCATCACCGTTGTCGGCCTCGCCGCCGGCAGTGTGGCGACCGCGGGCACCAGCTTCGCGGCGACCGCGACCACCGCGCAGACGGCGGCGGTCGCCCGGCCCGCCGCCGTGGCCGCCACGCAGAACTTCGGTCTCACCACGTCCGAGGCCAAGAACGTCCAGAACTTCCTCGCGGGCAACTGGGGCTACACGGGCGCGATCGACGGTCAGCTGGGCACCAACAGCTGGAAGGCCTTCCAGCGCTGCCTCGCGACGTACTGGGGCTACACGGGCGACATCGACGGCGACCCGGGCCCCAACACCATCAAGGCGCTGCAGCGTCTGCTGAAGGACTCCTACGGCTACACGGGCGCCATCGACGGCATCGCCGGCTCGGGCACCCGGGCGGCGTTCAAGCGCTTCGCCGCCTGACCGGTACGACCCTCCTGACCGGTACGACTTGTTCCGGGCTGAGCGTCGAGTGACCGACCGCGGCCCGTCCTTGCCCGGCAAGGACGGGCCGCGGATGTGTGTTTCCGCTCCCCGTCAGCACCGATTCCCTCAGGCCGGGGAACAGCGGCCGACGGTCCCCCTCCCACAGCCGACCCCACAACCGAAGGAGAACCTCGCCGCCATGGGAAGACTCGCTTTCCTCGTTCGCACCGAAGACGGAGATCCGCCGCACCGGGACCCGCACCGCCCCGGGAAGCCGTGGCGGGTCCGCGTCGGGACCTTCGCCGCCACCGCGGCGATGGTCTCGGCCAGCCTCGTGCTCGGCGCCGGCCCCGCGTCTGCCGCGCCGGCCCCGATCAAGCTGACGTCAGCGTCCTGCCCCCAGGAGATCGTGCAGGGTCAGACGAGCGGCTGTGTCACGGAGTTGCAGAACCTGCTCAACGCGCACGGAGCCGGTCTGGCGGTGGACGGGCAGTTCGGGTCGGCCACGCTCTACGCGGTCCGTGAGTACCAGGCCGCCACGGCGATCGCTGTGGACGGGCGAGTGGGGCCCGCGACCAAGAGCAAGCTGTACGCGACCGGAGGTTCGGCGCCCGCCCCCGTCAACCTCAACTCCTCCTCGTGCCCCGCGAACATCGTGCAGGGCGCCAAGGGCGGATGCGTCACCGAACTCCAGCGGCTGCTCGTCCACCACGGCTACGGGGTCGACGTGGACGGCGACTTCGGTGCCGGGACCGCGAGTGCCGTCCGCAGCTTCCAGTCCGCCCACGGACTCACGGCCGACGGCCAGGTCGGCACGAACACCAAACGCGCGCTGTACGACACCGACGAGTCACCGGCGACGGGCCTGGACCTGAGGTCGGCGTCCTGCCCGGCGAACATCGTGGAGGGGCAGAGCGGCGGCTGCGTCGCCACCCTGCAGTCCCTGCTGAACGGCAAGGGGCAAAGCCTCGGCGTCGACGGCAGTTTCGGCCCGCAGACCCTGGCTGCCGTGAAGGCGTTCCAGTCCGCGAGCGGCCTGACCGCCGACGGCCAGGTCGGTCCGAACACCAAGGCCGCCCTGTACTCCAACATCGGCGGTGGCGGCGGCAACGGCGCACCCGCGCCGATCAACCTGACCTCCGCCTCCTGCCCGAACGAGATCGTTCAGGGCCAGCGCAGCGGCTGCGTCACCGAGTTGCAGAGCCTGCTCAACCACCACGGCGCCGATCTCGCCGTCGACGGCGACTTCGGTCCGCTCACCGGCAGCGCCGTCAGGGACTTCCAGTCCGAGAAGGGCCTCTCGGTCGACGGCCAGGTGGGACCGAACACCAAGGCCGCGCTGTACGGCGCCGTCACCCCGCCGTCGTCGCCCCCGCCCGGCGGCGGTTACGCCAAGATCCTCGACGTGGCGGCGGCCGAGGTCGGCACGGTCGAGGGCAGTGCCCGCGCGAACAGCTACGGCTCGTCCGTCGGTCTTTCGCTGTCCACCGGCAACTACGCCTGGTGCGCGACCTTCGTGAGCTGGGTGGCCCAGCAGACCGGGGCCAGCTCCTACCGCAACTCCTACGTCTCGGGCTGGGTCAAGCAGGCGCGGGCCGGGAACTACCACCTGTCGGTGACGACCAGTCCGCAGCCGGGTGACATCGTGGCCTTCGACTGGGACGGCGGAAGCGACTTCACCGGCGGCAACGAGCACATCGGCATCGTGCGGACGGTGTCCGGAGGGTCGTCCTTCACCACCGTCGAGGGCAACACGAGCAACCCCGACGGCGGCAGCGACGGCGTCTACGTCAAGTCCCGTGCCACGAACAGCAGTTACGACGTGGTCTTCATCAGGGTCCGCTGAACGCAACGGCCGGGGTCCACGGCAGGCCGGGCTGCCCCGCGGCGGCCTTCCCAGGACTCCGGCACCTTCGGCTTCGTCCAACAGCGCACCCGGGACCCGCCCGGAGAAGAACGGGCTCGGCAACGGGGGGATCAGCCGTCGACTTCCCGCGCCACGCGCTCCAGTCGGCTCCGGTGGTCCTCCCACCACGCCTGATCCCCTGGTGCCATGTCGTCCTTGCCTTGCAGACATCCGACGGACCCGTCGATGAGCTCTCGCACGATGTCGGCGTGGCCCGCGTGCCGCTGGGTATCGGAGATCACGCGCACCAGGATGTGGTTCAGCGTCACCTCTCGGCGCTCCTCCGGCCACCACGGGACATATCCGATCGCGTCAAGCGGCAGCGTAGCGATGGTGCTGTCGGAGTGCTCCCACGCCTGGCGGTACAGCCCGACGACGTGTTCCCGTGATTCGTCAGCGGTGGCCCACATGTCCGAGTTGGGCTCTGGCTCCTCGGTGTACCACCAGGATGGAGGGTCCGCATCGAAGAACGGCCGCCCAAACGTGTCGCCGAAGTACCCCAGCTCAATGCTGGCGACATGCTTGACCAGCCCCAACAGGTTCGTGCCCGTGGGGGTCAGCGGACGGCGGACGGCGTACTCCGAGAGGCCGTCGAGCTTCCACACCAGGGCGTCACGCCCTTCTTGCAGGTACCGCAGAAGGTCCGCTTTCGGGTTCGCTTCGATCATGCCGGGCAGTTTTCCACCCGGCACTGACAATCACGGCGAGAAGCGCGGTGACGGACGCATGGGGGCGGCGGGGGCCGAGGCGGGCTCCCGGTAGGTCTCGTCCTTCCGCCACGGACCGACGCCGAGCTTTCCGGTCGTCCCGAGGTCGAGTTCCGGCACCACCATCACGGGATCGGCTGCGGGCGTGGCCCATACGCGGACGTAGGGCGCGTTCACCGGTTCGCCGGCCTGGGTGGTGTTGCGCCAGGCCAGCCCGGCCACCGCAGCCTCACCCGGGCGCAAGGCGACCGGTTGCGGGCTGCCGTCCCCGCCGATGCCGGTACTGATCTGATCGGTCCCCTGGAGAATCCGTACACCGTCCACGGTGTGGTGGTCCTCGTCCTGGATGGTGAGCTTCGGGTAGCCGTTGAGCTGGATGGGCCCGGTGCCGCAGTTCACCAGGTGCAGGCCGACGACGCGCAGCCCCAGGGCCGCGTCCCCCTGGTCGGCGTAGAGGCGCGTGCCCGACTTCGGACACGCACCCGAGGCGGACGACGCCTCGGCCACCGGGACGCTGCGCACCTTGATCACTTCTACGCCCGTCACCTTGGGGACGTTCCCGATCTGCTCCCCCATGACGACAGAGCCTTTGACGGTCCGCCCCGCCCCGACCGCCTCGACAGTCCGTTCCGCGTTCTCGGCCGGGCCTCCGGAGGCTGAGAGGAACCCGAAGGTCAGCGTGTACGTGGCGGCTTCCGTCTGCTGGTTGGTGAGTTCGAAGTCCGCGCTGTAGGCGACTCCCGCGCAGCCGCTCTGCGGGCCCCAGCCGTACAACGCGGTGATCTTGACGCCGTTCTCACCCGTGTCCGTGACGGAGGGCAGGGACAGCGCGGTCGGCGTGCCGGAGGGCGGGCGAGCGGACGGTCCGGACGGTTCCAAGGACGGAGGGCTGCCGTACCGGGGGTACCCCGACGTGCACAACGCCCCGGCGCGGACCGGGCTCCCGTCGGCATCCCCGCCCGACGAGGCTCTCTCGGAACCGCAGGCGGCAAGCAGCAGGGCGGCGGCGAGGACGGCGGGGACGGGGCGGGAGACGGTCGGCATCCGCCCACCCCATCAGGGGACCACCCGGTGGGCTGTGGCGGAGCCCACACCTCCGGTCACAGCGGCGTCACAGATCACTCTGGTTCGTGCCCGGGTCCTGCCCAGCCAGGGTGATCTCCCGTCGGCCCAGCAGATCCGGTGCAGATACGGCGCACGGTGTGCAGTGTCTTCGCGTACGTCCCCGAGCCGTCGAGCAGGGACGCGCCGCCGAGGTCGGACGTGGTGGTCCCGTTGACCGTCTTGAGCGGCGCGAGGTCCGGCAGCATCCACCGGAAGTCGTCCACGAAGGGCCACTTGTTCTCGGCGAACCTCCGCTGCGGGCCGGGCAGTACGACGGTTCGGGCGCCGTACGTGAGCAGCGCGACGCGCTTGCCGCGGGAGGCGACCTCGGTGCGGACCGAGATGCCGACGAGCGAGGAGTCTTCGTCGAGGTGTGTCAGCGTGCCCTGCCGTGTCGCCTTCAAGCAGCATCCCCGGCCCGGCGACCACCGCGGTCCTCGATGCTCATGCTGGGACGCGCAGAACCGCAGGCAACAAGTTGACCTGCCTGCGCCTGCAGGCGCGCTTCACGCTGGGCGTGCCGCAGCTCACAGCGGTTGCGGGATGTGGGCGGGGAACAACCGGAGCTGGTTGGCCGTTCATCTGTATGTGGCTGGCGGAGGGGACAGTGTCCCCGGGCCTCACCTATAGCCCATGGGGACGATCGTTCGGCTGAAGCCCCATGGAGCCTTTCGCCGAGAGGCGACCGCCCTCCGCACGCCACCACACGCGGCCCCGGCTGGTCTCCCCCGTCCAGCCGGGGCTTTCGTGCGCCGTCAGTCTGCGCGGCTCCGTAGGAGAACGGTCGGGCACGTGCCTGGGCGAGCCTCTCCGCCGCCGCTTTCAGCTGAGGTGCAGCGTGCTCAAGGCCGTGGTCCAGTCGGTGGCGATCGCCTGCTGTGCTGCGGCGAGGGTGACTGTGCCCTTGCAGACCGCGGTGTGCAGCTTCGTCTCCACCGGATCCTTCTCGTTGTTGACCCCGGAGCCCTTCCTGTGGCCGGGGTCGGCCGGCTCCACCCACAGGTTGCGGTAGTCGTTGGGGTCCCCGCCCAACTGCAGGCTGATCAGGTGGTCGTACTCGGCATCGCCCATGCGTCCGGTGAAGCCATAGGAGGCGGCGTTGAGCTTCTTCTCCTTGCCCGTCACATACGTGGAGGGGCGTATCCCGGAGGTGTAGCCGCCCTTGCGGCAGATCGTCGAGGCCAGGTTCGTCTGGGTGACCGCCGGGGATATCGCGCCCGGCGTGCACGCCGGATCCTCCAGCGGCTCCCCCTTGAGGTACCGGTAGTGGCAGGAGCGAGCGGCCGGCTGCTTCTGCACCGTGTAGTGCTTCTGCGGTCCGGCCCCCACCGCGATCCCCCGCCCCGAGCCGGCCGACGCTCCCGGCGGACTCTGCGTCCCGGACGGCGTCGACGTATCGAGCGAGACGGATGAACAGCCCGCCAGCAGCAGGCAGGTGAGCAGGAGGGGCGGTACGGTACGGCGGGCAGAACGCATGACGGTACCTCACAGGCAGACGGTGGCACGGTGGCTGAGTGCCACGGTCGCTGAGCAGATGCTGCCCTATCCCGATGCCCTGCCCCCGCGCGGGGTCCGGCTTCGTCGACCGGCACGTCGCCGCGTCGGCAGGCGAGGTGCACGTCGGCTCTTGAGGCGGCCCACCTCCTGGGGCGCGCTACCCGCCGCGCCCTGGTGCTGCTCACGTGGCTGCCTTGCTCGATTGACATCCCACATCAACGGTCAATGAAGCTGGCTGAGTGGGAAGGCATGCGAAGAATCTGTCCTGGCAGGGGTGCATGGGCTCGGCGATGGTGGGCAAGCGGAGCTGTAGGGCCTTGCAGCGCCGTTCCCCCGTGGCGCTGCAAGGCCCTTTCGCGACGGGCGTCGTCGGAACCAGGCCCCAGCTTCTGTCCGGCAGCAAAGCGATCCGACCGAAGGACCGCAGGCTTTCCGGTCAGCGTTGATACAGCTGCCACATGGCCAGTTCGTTGTCGTGTGCGCGCAGGCGCTCGACGGCTTCCATGGGGGTGCGCTGTTCGGTGAGTTCGTAGAAGAAGAACAGCGGGGCGAACACACTCGCATAGCCGAAGGGGGCGCCCCGGGGAGCGATGTAGATGCCGGCGCCGGCGTCGAGGAAGGCGTCGGCCAGCGCAGGATCCCCCGTGTCGCACCCGGTGACGAGAGTGACGCTGCCCGGCAGCCGGAAGTGTTCGCGTACTCGGTCCGGGCCGATGGCGCCGTTGAACGGCTGGAACCTGGCCAGCTCCGCGGCGACCTCTTCCATCAGGATGCATCCCTCGTCGCCGTGACAGGACAAGATCACATAAGGCGCGATCGGTCTGCTTCCGTCCAACGCGGCGACGAGGTGACGAGGCTGACCGACCCGCAGGTAGTTCACCTGGACACCGAAGACTTCCAGCCCGTCACGCAACGGATGCGCGAACCCGCCCTCGATGTCGATCAGATCGACCTCGGTCCAGGCCAGGCGCCCGGCCTGGACCTCGCGCACTCGCGACGGACGCTGGGTCGCCAGCCACTCCTCTTCTTCGTCATCTCCATGCATACTCGGCCACGATGCCACGGCCACTGCTATGGACACTCCTGTTCACAAAATCGGGGCCAGCGACCTGCACATCAAAACTCGCGGATCGCACGGGCGGCAGGCCGATCGACGCACAGGCCGGAACCGACCTCAACGGTCACAGCGGCCCCAAAACCGTCACCGAGGGCACGGACGCGATCGTCCACCTCGCCACCGAGGGCCCCGGCGCGGGCACCGGCCGCTTCGTCTCCCACCATGGCGAGGTCCCTGGTCCTGACCGGCTGTTCGGGATCAGCCGTTTCGGCCGTTTCAGCCGACGAAAACATCTACGAAGGCCCCTTTGTGCATCTTTTGGATGCACGCCCTAGATCAATTGCTTCAAGATCAGTAGGGTCTTCTCAATTCTCCCTACTCAACCGACTGGTGCACATGGCAAAGCTGACGAGGATTCACTGGGCGGCAGGAGTGCTCGTCTTGGCAGGGAGCCTGCCGCTCATCGCGGGCTGTACGCTGCGCGACGGCCAGGACCCGCCGGGAAGGACTCCAGTCCCACAGGCTTCCGTGCCCCGTTCCCCTGCCCACCCCTCTTCGGCCCTCAATGTGACGAGAACTCCACCGGACGTCTCCGGTTCCACCAAGGTCTTCGTCCGCCTGGCCAATAGGACAGGGTCGCAGGAGGTGACAGTCATCCCCAGCATCAAGAGGGGGACTATTGCCGTGGCCACCGAATGCGCCGGTGCGGGAAAGGCGAAGATAAGCATCGGGAAACTGGTCACCTACACCGTCCTGTGCGCGACGACCTCTACAACGACGTATAACGAAATGGTGCTGGACGGCACCAGTCAAGACGTCCACGTCACGGTTACGGTCGGCGCCGGAATCCACTGGGGCTTGTCGGTCGGATGGCGTCCAGGAGTGGAGCACCCGGCCTGACGCAGGCCATCTCCGCCTCGGAGTGGCAGGTCCGGACGTCATGCTGACGCTTCGTCGGACAGAGCCGATGTATCCGTCAATCGTCCATGCCGTCGCGGAGAGCATAGGAAGTTCAGAGGATGCCCGGCGCACCTGTTTCCGGTGTCTCATTTTCACGCGTCGCCTTCTGGCCGCGTCGACCATTGAAGGGCCTCTCATATTCCTGCGGCATCGTCGCCCGCGCAGTCGCCGAGAAATCACTCGGCGTCGAAAAAGCGAGAGGTGCGACGATCGAGGTTGGCTCCGAACCCCAGAAACTGCTGGCAGTCGCGGAGGCGTTCGTCAACCGCGCCAAGGCCGGTGCGGCGAAGGTGCGCATGGCGGAGATCCGCAAGCACCTGGACGACACCTACGCCGCGTGGATGGGCGGCACCGGTGACGACGATCCCTGTCTACATGCGGGTGCACAGTCCGGTCGTCTGGATCGAGGTCGACTGTCAGGCGGCCGGTCCCCTCGGTGGGGCCAACGGCAAGACCCGGGCGGACGGTCCGACCCAGAAGCACAGGGCCGGCCAGTGTCGTCGGTGACGGCGTATCGCGTGTCGACGCCCTCGGCGCGCAGTGTGCGCAGCACCAGGGCGCCGAGTTCGTCCGCGCCGACCCGGCCGGCCCAGCGCACCCGGTGTCCGAGCCGGGCGAGACCGATGGCGACGTTGGACTCGGCGCCCGCCACGGACAGGACGGTGACTTGGCCGAGGCGATTCCGTTGACGATCCGCGTGCCCTCACCCCGTTCGGGAGCGCTCCCAAACACGGGCGCCATGGTGACCACCCCTGGCCGCTCCCCCTGGTGAAGTCGTGTGCGCGATCCCCTCCCGCCGGTAAGATCGGTGATCTCTTGGGGGAGGTCGCATGGGCAGACGACGCCCGGGGGCACCGACGCTGGAGGAGGTGGCCGCCCACGCGCGGGTGGGACGAGGCACGGTCTCCCGCGTCATCAACAACGCGGCGGGCGTGAAGGAGTCCACGCGTCGCGCCGTGCAGCAAGCCATCGACGAACTCGGTTACGTGCCCAACCTCGCGGCTCGCTCCCTGGCCGGACGGCGGGCCGACGCCGTCGCCCTGGTGATGACGGAGCCGGACTGGCGGCAGTTCGCCGAACCCTTCTTCTCCGAGATCGTCACCTCGCTCGGGGACGCCCTGACCGACACCGGAATGCAGCTGTTGCTGACCCTGGTGCGCTCGGACGCCGAACGGCAGCGCTTTCTCGAGTACGCGCGCGGCGGTCGGGTCGACGGCGTACTGCTGATGTCCGTGCACGCCGGCGATCCGCTGCCGGACATGCTCGCCGAGGCACGGTTGCCGACCGTGCTGCTGGGGCGCCGCTCCGGCGACGAGTACGTCAGTTACGTCGACATGGACAACGTCGGCGGGGCGCGCAGCGCCGTCTCCCACCTTGTGCGGCGGGGCCGCAGGGTCATAGCCACCATCACCGGGCCGCTCGACCTGCACGCGGCCCAGTGCCGGCTGCGCGGTTACGAAGAGGCGCTGGCGCTGGCGGGCCTGAAGGCCGAGCGGACCCGCGTCGCCGAGAGCGACTTCACGGCGGAGAGCGGGCGACGTGCCATGGCCGAACTCCTCGAACGACATCCGGACATCGACGGCGTCCTCGCCGCGTCGGACACCACGGCCGCGGGGGCCCTGGAGGCCCTGCGCACGGCCGGCCGCCGGGTGCCCGAGGATGTCGCCGTCATCGGCTTCGACGACTTTCCGCTGGCCCAGCGGACCGAACCACGACTGACCACCGTGCGTCAGCCGATCGAGGAAGTCGGGCAGGCCATGATCCGACTGCTCCTGGAGGAGATGGAGGAGGGCGCCGTGGCCTGGCGCCACGTCATTCTCCGTACGGAGTTGGTGATCCGCGAGTCGACCTGACGTGGCCCCGCACGATCACCGGGGAGAGCCCCGGAGCCGTATGCCGTGTCTCGTGTTCCTGTCCGACCTGCGTCCGACCTGCGACTGACCCGCGGCTGACCTGCGTCTTCCAAATCGGTTCACCGTGTTCCTGCGCCCAGTCTTGTCATGTCCCGGACCATTCCCTACAGTCCTGCCGAAACCGGGATTGGGAGCGCTCCCATTCATTAGGGCACGGGAACGTCTCCCCGTCACCCCCTCCCCCACGCCTGAAGAGGATCCGCATGCGTCCTTCACCGCACCATGCCCGCCGTGCGCGTGGCCTGCTCGGCGCGCTGCTCACCTCGCTCGCCTCGCTCGCCGCGCTGCTGACCACCGCCCCCCTCGCGCAGGCCGACACGACGGTCTGCGAGGCTTTCGGTTCGACGACCGTCCAGGGTCGGTACGTGGTCCAGAACAACCGCTGGGGCACCAGCGCGACCCAGTGCATCACGGCGACCGACTCGGGGTTCAGGATCACCCAGGCCGACGGATCCGTCCCGACGAACGGCGCCCCGAAGTCCTACCCGTCCATCTTCAACGGCTGCCACTACACCAACTGCTCTCCCGGCACCCAGCTTCCCGCCCAGCTCAGCGCCATCTCGACCGCGCCCTCGAGCATCTCCTTCACGTACGTCAACGGCGCGGTGTACGACGCCGCGTACGACATCTGGCTCGACCCCACGCCCCGCACCGACGGCGTGAACCGGACCGAGATCATGATCTGGTTCAACAGGGTCGGATCCGTCCAGCCCATCGGCTCCCCGGTCGGCAACGCCACCGTGGGCGGGCGCACCTGGCAGGTGTGGTCCGGCAGCAACGGCACGAACGACGTCCTGTCCTTCGTCGCGCCGTCGGCCATCAGCAGCTGGAACTTCGACGTCATGGACTTCGCCCGGCAGGCCGTCTCCCGCGGACTCGCGCAGAACAGCTGGTACCTGACCAGTGTTCAAGCCGGCTTCGAACCCTGGCAGAACGGCGCCGGGCTCGCCGTGACCTCGTTCTCCTCCACCGTCAACAAGGGCTCCTCCAGCGACCCGGGCACCCCAGGGGGCGCCACGGCCTGCAAGGTGGCGTACGGGGCGAACGCCTGGCAGGGCGGGTTCACCGCCGACGTCACCATCACCAATACCGGTACCTCACCGGTCAGCGGCTGGAAGCTCGCGTTCACCCTCCCATCCGGGCAGCAGATCACCAACGCCTGGAACGCGAACCTCTCCGGGTCGTCGGGAGCTGTCACGGCGAGCAATGTGAGCCACAACGGTGAGCTGGCTGCCGGCGGCCAGGCGACCTTCGGGTTGCAGGGCACCTCCAGCGGAACCTTCGCCAAGCCCTCCGCCTTCAGCCTGAACGGCACCGCCTGCACCACGTGATCCAGGCCCCCTCCTCCGAGGCCCGCCGGATCCGCCTCCTGGCGACCAGCGAGCCCCGGAGGGAGGCCGCCGCACATCGCCCCCGCGCGATCAGCAGCGCCGCTTCGTACTCGCGTACCACCCGACAACGGCCCGCGACGGCGGGGAGAGCCAGATGATCGCCCGGGTCGCCGACCTGCTCATCACCTGACGATGACCGGCATCCGCCATGTGCGTCAGGCCGCGATGCGGGCCGTCGCCTTGGGCTCCACACGCTCGGCCACCGCTCGCCGCCGTCGCACCGGAATACCCAGCGTCGGGTTGGCGACACCCCAGACCGCGCCCTTGCAGACCAGCTCCTTGTAGCGAGCCGCGAAGCGGCCGGTCAGGGCGTGGTCCACGGCGCGGTCGTCGGCGGTGACGAACTGGATCAGGCCGTCCTCTCGACCCAGCGAAATACACTGGTTGAAGTAGCGCAGGGGGGTGTCCGTCAGCTTTCCGTCGGTCAGACGAGCGGCGATGGAGTCGGCGGCCCGCCAGGCCATGGGAGTGCCCGAGGCGCAGGACATGCGCAGTGGCCTGGCACCGGCGCCCAGCGCATGGCCGGCGTCGCCGATCGCGTACACGTCCGGGTGCGAGACCGAGCGCATGGTCGCGTCGACCACGATGCGGCCGCTGTCCGCGAGTTCAAGGCTGGTGGCGGCGGCCAGCGGGTGGACGGCGAAGCCCGTGGTCCAGACGGTGACGGCAGCCAGGAAGGTCCGGCCGTCCGCGGTCGTGACACGGTCCGCCCCGACGGCGGTCACCGCGGCGTTCTCGTACACCGCGATGCCGAGCCGGTCGATGACCTTGCGCAGGTGCGCGCGGCCCTTCGAGGAGAGCCAGTCGCCCAGTTCGGCGCGCGTGGCCAGCGTGACATCGAGGTCGGGGCGGGTCTCGGCCAGCTCCGTCACGAACTCCAGGCCGGTCAGGCCACCACCCACGACGAGGACCGTCTCTCCCTCGGCGAGCCCCGCCAGGCGCTCACGCAGCCGCAGCGCGCCGGGGCGGCTCGCGATCTGGTGGGCGTGCTCGGCGACGCCCGGGACACCCTGGTCGTTCCCGCCGCTGCCGAGGGCGTAGACGAGGGTGTCGTACGCCAGTTCTTCCGTGCCCTCCGTGCTCTGCACGGCGACCGTCTTGCGGTCCACGTCGATCGACGTGACCTTCGCGAGCTTCAGTGCTACGCCCGTGCCCGCGAACATCTCGCGCAGCGGACGCGGCTCGAGGTCCTGGCCCGCGGCCAGCTGGTGCATCCGGACCCGCTCGACGAAATCGGGCTCGGCGTTGACGAGGGTGATGGCGACGTCCTCACGGCGCAACCGCTTGGCGAGTCGGCCTGCCGCGATCGCTCCGGAGTAGCCGGCGCCGAGAACGATGATCCGGTGCTGCATCTTCCTGCTCCTGTCTGCGCGGGTCCGGTGCCTTCTGGCCCGGTCACGCCCCTTGAACCGGGCAGCCCGCCGATACCTGACAGGAGATGAGAGTGACCTGAGTCACATACGAGTCAGAGGGCTCCGGCCACGACCGGAGGACCGAAATCGCCCGCCGTCCAGCGCTCGGTGGCGCGCTCCAGCTTGTCCGGGTTGACCTGGCTGCGGACCGCGACGATCCCCTCCTGTGTCGGCTCCAGGCACATCACGCCGACGACCCTCCCATCGACCACCACGACGACCGCGGGGCCGCCGTTGGCCGTGGCGGCGTAGAGGTCGGGCGAACCGCCGATCAGGTCCCGCTTGGCCTGGGCCGGCTTGAACAGCCCGCGCAGGAACTTCGCCACCGTGCGTGCGCCCTCGAAGGCACTGGCCCGGGCCGGCACCTTCCCGCCGCCGTCGCCCACCGCGATGGCGTCCGAGGTGAGCAGCTTGATCAGCGGCTGGGTCTCCCCACTGGTCGCGGCGGCGAGGAACTCCTCGACGATCCGGCGCGCGGCCGTCTCGTCGATCTCGACGCGCGCCCTGCCCTGCGCCACATGCTTCTTCGCGCGATGGAAGATCTGCTGGCTGGCCGCCTCGCTGAGATCCAGAATGTCGGCGATCTCCCGGTGGGAGTACGCGAATGCCTCGCGCAGCACATACACCGCGCGCTCGTTCGGGGAGAGCCGCTCCAGAAGGACCATCACGGCGTACGACACCGACTCGCGCTGCTCGGCCGTCTCCGCCGGGCCCAGCATCGGGTCCCCATCGAGCAACGGTTCGGGGAGCCACTGGCCGACGTAGGTCTCGCGGCGCGCACGGGCCGAGGTGAGCTGGTTGAGGCAGAGGTTGGTGAGCACCTTGGTCAGCCAGGCCTCGGGAACCTCGATGCGCCCGGCATCGGTGGCCTGCCAGCGCAGATAGGTCTCCTGCACGGCGTCCTCCGCCTCGCTCGCCGAGCCGAGCATGCGATAGGCGATGGCCTCGAGACGCGGCCTGGCCGCCTCGAACCGGTCCACGTCGTCGAAGGTCAGGGCCATGCCGAGATCCTATCGGGCGAGGCTTGCGGTTTCACGGGCGCACGGCAACACTGCCGGCGGTTCAGTAGAACCCGTGTTCTACCATTCACCTTCCGAGACGCGGGCAGTTGCGGAGAGGGTCGACGGGGATGATCGACCTACGCTTGACGGCATCGATATCGGTCACGTGGGCCGCGCTGATCGTGCTTTTCCTCGCCCCTCGCCGTTGCCGGAGCGGTGGCGTTACTACGTCTACTCGCCGGCAACCGTGGGCCTCTGGCTGTTGGCCGTGATCGTCACACCTGCCGTGGTCTGCGCTGTCAAGTGGCCGTGGATCAAGTCGGGGAGCAGGTGAACCCGACCCCGCACACACGTCACACCAGGACAGGCAGCGATTCGAGACCTCGAACGAGGCGAGTGCGGCGCCACTGCAGTTGATCAGGCTGTACGGCAAGTCGGATGCCGGGGAACCGGGTCAGTACCGCTCGCAGGGCGATCTCCGCCTCGGCCTTGGCCAAGGGGGCGCCGACACAGCGGTGGATTCCGTGACCGAAGCCGAGATGAGCAGCGGCGTCCCGGTCCAGGTCGAGGAGGTCCGGCGAAGGGAACCACTCGGGGTCGCGGTTGGCCGCGCCGAGAGCGACCCATACCGGGGCACCGGCCGGGATGTCGGTACCGCCGAGCGTGACGGCCTGCGTGGTGAACCGGAAGGTGGCCGTACTGACAGGGGAATCGAAACGGAGCAGCTCGTCCAGGACGGCCGGCACGTCGTCCGGATTCTGTTGAAGGCGGTGCAACTCGGCCGGGCGCCGCAGCAACGCCAGTGCGGCGTTGCCGAGGAAGTTGGTCGTGGTCTCGTGCCCGGCCACGAGCAACAGCACCGCCAGCGAGACGAGTTCCTCCTCACTCAGCTGCTCGGCTCCGTCGCGAGCCGCGATGAGCCGGTCGAGAAGAGCGTCACCGGGATGCAGGCGCTTGGCGGCGATGAGGCCCGTCATGTAGTCGGCCATGGAATGCGAGGCCGCGTCGATGACGTCGGGCCTGCCTGCCGCGAACAGCTCTCCGGACCAGCGCCGCACGTCGGGCCGGTCTCCCTCGGGGACTCCGAGCAGCTCACAGATCACGATGACGGGCAGCGGCACCGCCAGGCCGGTCACGAAGTCGACCCGCTCTCCGACGGGCCACTGGTCCAGCAGCTGTTCGGTGAGGCGGGCGATGAACGGACGTAGCTGGGCGACGGCTTTCCCGGTGAACGCCTTGGTCACCAGCCTGCGCAGCCGGGTGTGCCGGGGTGGGTCAGTGGCCAGCATGGTATGCGCCACCGCGTGGTGCAGACGACGCCGTGACGCCTTGTCCGCGAAGAAGACGGCCGTGTCCTTCGAGAGCCGGGCGTCGCCGAGGGCCTCCCTGGCCTCCGCGTATCCGGTGACCAGGTAGCCGGTGCGGCCGCCCGACCCGGCGGGAAGGGACTGCACCGGGCATCTGGACCGCATGGCCGCATAGGCGGGGTAGGGGTCCTGGAGGAAGCGGGGGTCCTGAGTCGGGTCGGTCATGCTTCCAGCCTCCAACCGGTTCCGGCCCGCCGCGGTCGGCGACACGCCCAACGCGGTGCGGGCAAGCGTCAGTTACCCCGAGCAGCCACGCAGTGCCGGCGCGGCAGTTCTTGCGGGAGACAGCCGCCGCCGACGGCAACCCCGACTGCCGTCGGCCGGCCGGACCGCATACGGCATGAGCGGGGCCGGGGTGGAAGCGTCGGCCCTCGTCCCAGGCCCCCACAAAGGGCGCGGCACCCCTACATGTTGATCATGTGGCCGGCGAGGCCGTGGACGGCCTCCTTGACCGCCTCGCCCAGGGTGGGATGGGCGTGGACGTTGCGGGCGACCTCGTGGACGGTCAGGTCCCACTGCTGCGCCAGGGTCAGTTCGGGCAGGAGTTCGGTGACGTCCGGGCCGATGAGGTGTCCGCCGAGCAGTTCGCCGTACTTCCCGTCGCTGATCAGCTTCACGAAGCCGGTCGCGTCACCCAGGCCCTGTGCCTTGCCGTTCGCGGTGAACGGGAACTTGGCGACCTGCACGTCGAAGCCCTTCTCCCGGGCCTGCGCCTCGGTGTAACCGAAGCTCGCGATCTGCGGCTGGCAGAAAGTGGCGCGCGGGATCATGACGTAGTCGAGTTCCATGGTCTCGGCGTCCGCGAGTGTCTCCGCGGCGACCACGCCCATCGACTCGGCGGCGTGCGCGAGCATGAGCTTCGCGGTGACGTCGCCGATGGCGTAGATGTGCGGGACGGAGGTGCGGCAGCGGCCGTCGACATCGATCGCGCCGCGCTCGGTGACGGTCACGCCGGTCTTCTCCAGGCCGTAGCCGGTGACGTTCGGGGCGAAGCCGATCGCCTGCAGGACCTTGTCGGCCTCCAGGACCCGCTGGGCGCCGTCCTTGCCGGTGACGGTCACGCGGACCTGCGGGCCGGACTCGTCGATCGACTCGACCCGGGTCGAGGTGAGCACGTCGATTCCCAGCCTGCGGTACTGCTTGGCCAGTTCGGCGGAGATCTCGGCGTCCTCCAGTGGGGCGACGCGGTCCAGGAACTCGACGATGGTGACCTTGACGCCGTAGTTGTGCAGCACGTAGGCGAACTCGATGCCGATCGCGCCGGCGCCCGCGATCACGATGGACTGCGGCAGGTCCTCGGCCAGGATCTGCTCCTCGAACGTCACCACGCGGGAGGTACGGCGGGTGCCGGGCAGCAGTTTGGGGGTGGCGCCGGTGGCGATGATGCAGTGGTCGAAGCCGATGGTGCGGGTGTTGCCGTCGTAGTCGGCCACCTGGAGGCTGTGCGGGTCGAGGAACGTGCCGCGCCCGCTGATCTCCGTGATCTTGTTCTTCTTCATCAGGTAGTGGACGCCCTTGACCCGGCCGTCGGCGACCTTGCGGCTGCGGCGGAAGGCCTCGCCGTAGTCGAAGGAGACCTCTCCGTCGACCTTGATGCCGAAGGTCTTCGCCTCGCGCGTGAAGATGTGCGCGAGCTCGGCGTTGCGCAGCAGGGCCTTGGTGGGGATGCAGCCCACGTTCAGACAGACACCGCCCCAGTACTTCTCCTCGACCACCGCGACGCGCTTGCCCAGTTGGGCGGCCCTGATGGCGGCGACGTACCCGCCGGGTCCCGCGCCGAGTACGACGACGTCGAAGTGCTCGTCCTGCTCGTCCATGGACGGCTCCTTTCCGCTGGGGCGGCCAGCCCCCGCTGGGCCGACCCGCTCCCGATCGAACAGCCTGTTCAACAACTCGACAGAGGTGGCGACCATGTGGTCGACCGCCTCGGCGACAGTGGCCCTGGCGTTCCCTTCAGCATCCCGATGCCGTGATCTATGCCCGCGAATTCGTCACCGGCCAGGCGACATCTCGCCGACTTCCACGGATGGCCCCTTTCCGGCGCGACCGGCACCGCCGGGTTAAGGCCCGCCGCGTTCGGCACCCCGCCGAACCGTCAGGCATCGCCGCCCGGAGACGGGACAAGGCCCGTCTGCGCGTCGGCGGTGCGTTGGCGGGCCCGCTCGAGCAGCTGGGGCCGTTGGCGGCCATACCGAGCGGAAAGGCCCCGCTCTCCGGTACCCCCGGCCTCCGTCAGGATGCGCAAGCGACCGGTACACGAGTGCTGACACTGCTCATGAGCCCAGCCACTCAGCCGTGACCGGCCCGGCCAACCGTCGCTTGATCGCCTTCAGAATCTCGGAGCGCACCCGGAGCATGGTTCTGACAGCCGCCAGGGGCGGGCCGCTTCCGCGCGAGCACCTGGCAGCTGAGCCCGTCGGCCGACCCCGCCGGGGTGACGTCCCTAGGCGGTACGGATACCGTCGCGCCCTCGGTCCGGTCGCCGCCCAGGCTGTCCTGCCCCACGACACCATGAGTGATCTTGGCCTCCCGGATGCCGGTCGACTCCTTCTCGATCTTGCGACGGTGGAGCCATGGACACGCCGGCACCGTCCCGCGTGGGGGCCAATATGGTGGACCGTCCCCGAAGGGAAGGCCGCCAAGAACCGGGTGCATCTTGATGTGCGAGTCGGCACCGGACTCGTGGGGGAAGAGCGCCTCGCCGCCCTCGAGGCCGAATGCGAACGCCTGGTCCCGCTCGGCGCGGTACACGTGCGAACCCTGTACGACGGCAACGATGCCTGTATCCCGATGCTGGACATCGAGGGCAACGAGTTCTGTATCGACTGAGGGACCGCGAACGTTGGGCTCCGTGCCAAGATCTGGGCGTGACGACGTTGTTCCTGACGGTCGGCCTGCCCGGGGCCGGAAAGACCACGAGAGCTCGACAACTCGCCAAGGACCACAGCGCGCTGCGGCTGACGCCGACGAGTGGATGCTCCCGCTGTTCGGTGATCCGCAGCCGGCCGGGAAGCGCGATGTGCTGGAAGGACGGCTGCTCTGGCTGGGGCTGGAGACGCTGAAGCTCGGAACGAACGTGGTCCTGGACTTCGGATGCTGGTCTCGTGACGAGAGGGCCGCGATCCGCTGGTTGGTGATGTCCGTGGGCGCGTCCTGCAAACTCGTGTACCTACCGGTGGACCACGAGACGCAACGGGCTCGGATCGCCCATCGCCGGTCGACCACTCCTGATCAGACCTTCGTGATGAGCGAGACGGACCTCTTGCGCTGGAGGACGCTGTTCGAGGAGCCCGACGCCACGGAACTCGATGGACATGAGGTCGGAGGTCCGCCTCCTGGGTGGTCGGGATGGCCGGAGTGGGCCGCCGATCGGTGGCCGTCACTCGCGTAGAAGACTCCGCCGGACAGGCTCCCGTGAGCGCAGTCCGCGGCGAACCCGCCCGGCTCGTCCTTACGGCTTCATCGCGCGAGAGCAGCCCGACCGCCTCGGCACCTGGTCGCAGCACGTCAGCGGTCGACGCCGAACCAGATCATTGAAGACGAGGCGGCATCACTCCATGGACTCCAGAATGCGGTCGAGTGTCCGGCGCCCCATTCGGCTCATCGTCGGGTTGCTTTCGACGTAGTACCAGACCACACCCAGCGCCTGTTCGAACGCCCATGCCTTGCCGCGCTCCCACTCCAAGTCGTCACAGGCGAGTGTCCGCCGGAGCACTTCCCGCGGGCCCGGCTGCAACAGGTGCCAAGCGCTGACCAGATCCAGCGCGGGGTCGGCCGGGCCGAAACCGCCGGTGTCGAGTACGCCGCTGAGCCGGTCGCCCGCGACCAGTACATTGCCCGGAATCAAGTCACCGTGGCTCATCACGTCGGCACCCGTGCGCGGCAACTCCCGGAAACGGCTCCACACTTGGCGCAGCGGGGGCAGGTCGAGCAGCCCCTCACTCTCCTCGAAGCACTTCGCCATCCAGTCGTCGTGGTGAGCGAGAACGCCGCCACGATTGTCGCCGCTGAAAAGCCGACCCCCTGTGTCGACGTCCCGCAGGGCTGCGATGAAGGCCGCCAGGTCTTCGGCAAAGGCGTCCGACCCGCTCGGGTCGGCGTCAGAGGCGACGGTTCCCGGCAGCCATGTCTGGACCGACCACGGCATGGGGTAACCCGCTCCAGGCCCTCCCAGGGCGACGGGTTCCGGGACGGGGACCGGAGACACCTTCACCAGCTCCGCGCTCGCCTCGGCTTCCTTTTCCAGAGCCTCCAGCGCCTCGGCAGCGTCGGCCAGGCGCAGGGGGAAACGGGCAGAGAGATCGTCCCCGATACGGAAGATGGCGTTGACCGTCCCGGCCGACGGTACGAGTCGGATCGCCTTGCCGCTCCACCGAGGGAACTGTTCCTGGATCAGGACCGCAACGATCTCGGGCGTCACGTCCACTTGGTCATCGTGCATGGTCACTCTCGCAGGCCCTTCCACCAGCCGCATTCGAAGACAGCCAGTATTCGGACGCCGAGGTCCGGAGGAAACCGAGTTTTGCGGCCCACCATGCCGGCCGGGGGGCGAGGCCCACGAACGACGGGGTTCCGACGCCGCCGCCCGGGTCCCGAAGGACCCGGGCGGCGGGGTGCCGGTGGCGCCGCGTCAGGGTGTGAGCTGCCAGCGGGCGATGTATCCGACGTCGATGGACGCCCGGTCCTGTACGCGCAACTTCCAGGTGCCGTTGAGCGGTTGCGTGGACGCGTCGACCGTGAAGGTCTGGTCGACGTTGTCGGCGGAGCCTCCGCTGCGGTCGAGCAGGGAGTAGACGGTGCCGTCGGGGCCGACGAGGTCGACGGTCAGGTCACCGCGGTAGGTGTGGACGATGTTGACGTAGACCTTGGTGGCCGCGGAGGCGTTGCCGTCGCGGCCCGTGATGGTCACAGGGGACTCCACGGCGGCCCCGTTGTCGGGGATGTCCACGCGGGAGGCGTTGGCGTAGACGTAGGCGATCTGCCAGCTGAAGGTGACCGAGGCGGTCGCTCCCGTGCTGTCGGTCACCTTGATCGTGACGTCGCCGGTGCCGAGTGTGGTCGGGGTGCCGCTGATCAGACCGCTCGGGCTGATGGTCAGACCGTCCGGGAGGCCGGTGGCCTCGTAGGTCAGCGAGGCTCCGGTGTTGGTGGTGTAGGCGTCCAGCTGCAGGCTGACGACCTGGTTGACACCGCTGATCTGGTCCCCCACCGGCGCAAGGTTCACGCCCAGGGCGATACGGCTGCCGACGTTGATCGCGGCCCAGGCGTCGGCGACGGCGAGGTAGGTCGGGCTGTAGGCGCCGAACAGGTCGGCGGCGGCCGCCAGGGTGGCGGTGCGGGCGCCCGCGTAGTTCGTTGTCGAGGTCATGTAGGTCGTCAGCGCCCGGTACCAGATCGCGGCCGCGTTCTCGATGCCGATACCGGTGACGGCCTGACCGTCGTAGGTCGGACTGTCGTACGAGACGCCGTTGACGGTCTTGGCGCCGCTGCCCTCGGAGAGCAGGTAGAAGAAGTGGTTCGCCGGGCCGGAGGAGTAGTGGACGTCGACGCCGCCCAGGGTGGAGCTCCAACTGTCCCGGGAGGAGCCGTCCTTGGAGGGCTTGTCCATGTAACGCAGAGGCGTGCCGTCGCCGTTGATGTCGATCTTCTCGCCGACGAGGTAGTCGCCGGGGTCGGCCGCGAGGTTCGCGTGGAACTCGACGGCCGCCGCGAAGATGTCGGAGGTCGCCTCGTTCAGGCCACCGGACTCCCCCGAGTAGACCAGGCCCGCGGTGGCGGCGGTGACGCCGTGGCTCATCTCGTGGGCGGCCACGTCGAGCGCGGTGAGCGGGTGGGTGTTGCCCGAGCCGTCGCCGTACGTCATGCAGAAGCAGGAGTCCTGCCAGAAGGCGTTGACGTAGTTGCTGCCGTAGTGAGCGCGGCTGTAGGCGGCGACCCCGTCGTTGCGGATGCCGTTGCGGCCGTAGGCCTCCTTGTAGAAGTCCCAGGTGGCCGCGGCGCCGAAGGCCACGTCGACGCCCGCGGTCTGGCGGTCGGACGGCAGACCGTTGCCCCAGACATCGTTGTCGTCGGTGAACAGGGCGCCGGTGCCCGAGGTGCCCTGGCCCAGGTCGTACGTCTTGTGCCCGGCGCGGTCGGGGTCTGCGAGCTGGTACGTCGCCCCGGACAGGGTGGTGCCGAGCGGGACCGTGCCCACGTACTGGCCGGTGCCCTCGCCGGTGTGCACCTTCTCGGCAGCCAGGAGTTCCTTGCCGGTGGCGGCGTCGGTGACGACCTGGAGCTCACTGGGCGTGCCGTCCTTCTGGACGCCTTCGACGACGGTCTCCCAGGCCAGCACGGGCTTGCCCGTTCCGGCCCAGACGACCGCACGGGAGGCGTCGGCCACCTTGGCGCCCCTGACCTGATCGTGCTTCGAGGCGGCGAGGGCCTTGGCGGCGGCGCCCGCGGCCGTGACCTTCGGGCTGAGCGAGGGCACCGACAGCTGCGCCGCGCCGGCTTTGGTGACGGTCGTACGGCCGCCGTGGTCATGGACGACCAGGTCGCCGCCCAGCACGGGCAACCCGGCGTAGGTGCGCTCGTAGCGGGTGTGCGTGGTGCCGTCGGCGTCCCTGGTGACGTCCTTGACGACGAGCCTCTCCTTGGCGCCGAGGCCGATGCGCTGCGCGGTACCGGCCGCCTGGGACTGGGCGCTCCTGATCAGGGCGGTGCGGCGGGCGGGGGACAGCGGGGCCTGGGCGGCGCCGGCCCGCGGTGTGGCGGTGATCTTCGCGCGTGCCGGGTGCGCCGGCGCCGCGCTGGCGGAGTCCGGGGCGGTCAGGGCGAGCAGGGATCCCACGGCCGCCAGTGCGAGGGCGGTGAGGCGTCTGGGGCGCACGAGCGCGTTCTGTCGCAGGGGCAAGGGTTCTCCTTCGGTACGACGGCCGACCCGTGGTGGGGGCCGTGGACGAGACGGATCGGCGGGGTACGCCGGTCCGGGGCGCTGCACGGCATGCGGGTGGAAGGAGGTGGGGGGTGGGGACAGGGGAAACGCGGCTGACCCGCGTGATGAACCTGTGAGGGGGCTGTGAATTCCCGAAGCAGACTGCCATCGCGAACGTGTTTTTGTCATGCAAGCCTCAACTCAACGGCTTGAATTGATCAGTCAGGTCAGGCAATTCCGTACACACGGCGCCGGTTTTCGGCCTCCCCTGATCGCCGTGTGCCACTGGCGGCGAGGCAGTCGATCACGACCTCGTTCGCGTGCGGGAGGCGGGCGGCCGTGGTGAAGACAACGTCCCCCGTTCTCAGCGCAGTTGCTCGGCCAGTCCCACGATGATGCCCTCCGGGCCGCGGAGGTAGCAGAGCAGATAGATGTCCTCGAACCGGGCGATCTCGCCGAGGAGTTCGGCTCCGTGAGGGCGCAGCCGGGCAACGGTGTCCTCGATGTCGTCGACGGCGAACATGACGCGGTGCGTGCCCAGAATGTTGTGCGGCCGGTCGCGCGGCCCGGCGCTGATCACCGCGGGGTTGCGGTACTTCGCCAGCTCGAGGCGGCTGTGACCGTCCGGGGTCCGGAGCATCGCGATGTCACAGCGGACGTCGTCGAGTCCGGTGCACTGGTCGGCGAAGAGGCCCTCGATCTGCGCCCTGCCCTCCAGCTCCATACCGAGTTCCACGAAGAACGCGACGGCCGCGTCCAGGTCGTCGACGACGATGCCGACGTTGTCCATCCGCTGAATAGCCATGCCGGTTCCTCCTTCTACGTCGTGCGGCCGGTGGTGGCCGCTGATGTCCCTGGGACGGAACCGGTGGCACGTTCTCGACATTGGTCGGCCGCGACCGAGACGATCCAACCCAGCGTGCCGTGGCTGCGTCCGGCTCCGCTCGCGGTGCTCGACGGTCAGGTGACGCCGGCCGGACCGTCAGGGTTCCTTCGGCTGTGTTGATGGTGGCCCGAGTGCCGAGCGGAATGGTCGGCGGGCGGGTGTGGACCGTGTCCGGCGGGGAGTCCGGCGGGGAGTCCGCCGAGGGCAGGTACGCCCAGGCGGGTCAGCTGGGTCATCTGGGTCAGCGCACGGTCGGCCTTCCCCAGCCCTGTGCCTCTCTTGTGTTCGAGAAAGCGGATCGCCCCTCGCACTGGCCTGGCCGGTGTCCCGGTGGATGAGGACGGGGCGGTGGTCCTCAGGGCGTCGCGATGAACCCCCGGCCCCGTGAGAGGCAGCGCAGGGTGCATGCCGAGGGCGTCGACGGGTACGCCGTCGGCATCGGTACTCACTTCCTCATGGGAGGCGCCATGACTGTCCGGTCGTGGATCCGTGAACACCTGAGGGGCAGGGGGACTGAGCGACCCTCCCCCGCGGCCGCCGCAGAGGTCGGTTCGGGCAGGCCGGAGGACACCGGCGGTGAACCGCGGGCCGACGCGGCCGACCAGCACAGCACCACGGGGACGACGACCGACGAGACATTCGTCGGCCGGGTCGCCGGCGACGACCCGGGCTATCTGGACACGGGCGCCGAGAAGCGCGCGGAATAGCCCGGCCGGCAGGTTCAGCTGAGCTTTCTCACTCGGACGTTGCACATTGAGACTGTTGGTGCCGGGCACGGTGGGTACTGGAAAGAGGCGCATATCGGGGTATCGGTGAGTGTTCGCTGCGCGATTGCCGTGCGGAGATGAGGGCAGTGGTGGCGGATCATGAGGAAGCGGTGCAGGGCATGCTGGCCGGTCTGCTGATCGGCAGCCACCTGATGGCGTTCGAGCGCATGCCCTCGCTGGTCGCCGAGCACGCCGCGCGCGCCGGATTCAGTGACGTGCGGATCTATCTCGGTGATCTCCAACGCAACGTCCTTCGCCTGCTCACCGGCAAGGGCCTCGACGCCGCCCAGGACGCGCCCGAGGGGATCGCGGAACTGACCGTGGAGGGCACGGTCGCCGGCCGCGCCTACCAGTACGGCCGCGTGATGGCCACCGGTGACGTTCATGCCGACGCCCACGGCTGGTGGGTGCCGCTGCTGGACGGTGCGGAGCGGCTCGGCGTGCTGCATGTGACCTCCCGGAGGGACGACGCGCAGACGCGGCGGGACGTGTACGCGCTGGCCTCCCTGGTGGCCCTGCTGGTCATCAGCACACGAGAGGTCAGCGATTCCTACGCCCGCTTCAGCCGAGTGAAGCCGATGAACGTCGCCGCCGAGATGCAGTGGACCCTGATGCCGCCGCGTACCTACGCCGACGGCCGGGTCGTCATCGGCGCGGCGATGGAACCCGCGTACGAGGTCAGCGGCGACGCCTACGACTACGCCATCGCCGACGACGTCGTGCACCTGTCGATGTTCGACGCGATGGGCCACGACACCGCGGCCGGCATCACCGCCAACCTCGCCCTGGGCGCCTGCCGCAATCACCGCAGGCAGAACACCCCGCTGTCCGCCCTCGGGGACGCCGTCGAAAAGGTCCTGCTGGAACAGTTCGGGACCAGCCGCTACGTCACCGGCATCCTCGCCGACCTCGACACCTCCACCGGCATGCTGACCTGGGTCAACCGTGGCCACCATCCGCCCATCGTGATCCGCGGCGGCCGATGGACGTCCCTCCTGCGATGCCCACCCGCCCATCCCATGGGCACCGACCTGCACCTGCCCACCACCGTCTGCCACGAGCAGCTCCAGCCCGGCGACCGGCTCGTCCTGTACACCGACGGCATCACCGAAGCCCGTACCGCCGAAGGACGGGAGTTCGGCGTGCACCGGTTCATCGACTTCCTCGTCCGCCACCACGCCGACCAGCTCTCCGTCCCCGAAACCCTACGCCGCCTCATCCGCGCCCTCCTCAAGCACCACAACGACCGGCTCCATGACGACGCCAGCCTCCTGGTGTGCGAATGGCTCGGTCCCGACACCCACCTGTCCCGCGCCGCACCGCTCGCCGGAATCCCCCAGCCCGACGATCACGGCTGAACCGTACGCAACGGAACGTGGTCACGGCGACGGGCGGGAACCGGGGGGCGAGGGGTCGGGTGGGTCCCGCGGTGGCCTGCCGAGGCCCGCGATCAGATCGGTGCACACCTCGAAGAGCGTGAGTCCGCGGTCGCGGGCGGCGGTTCGCAGCGTCTCCCGTGCCTGAGCGCTGGTCCGGTGCCGCTGGGCCATGACGATGCCGACCGCCTGGTTGATCACACGGTGTCGGCGCAGGGCCTGCTGGAGATGGGCTGCAGTGGGGGCGTCGGCCCAGCCGCCGTCGGGGAAGGCCATGACGATCCGTTCCGCGGACCGGTCGGCCCGCTGGCCGGGACAGTGGAAGGCGGTCACCGAGGTCCACGGGTTCCTACCTCGCAGGGCCACATCCCGGCGTACGGTCGACACCCAGCCCCCCTGAGGGAGGCTTGGGAAAATGAGCCGTACACCCCCACAGTCCTCCTACGACGGCACTCCGCACAACTACGGGGATTCCGTGCCGGGGCCGGTACGCAGGCGGCCCGGTGCCCGGGCGCGATACGCCCGGGTACCGGGTCTGTCAGGTCGTTCCCTCCGTTCGATGGGCGCCGCGGACGTCAGCTCCGGCCGGCGCCGTACGACATCGAAGCGCCGCGCTCGTCGCCGCGCCGCATGCCGCGGCCGGCGAGCGCGCTGGCCGCCAGACCCAGCAGCAGTCCGATGGCGCCCACGATGATGTTGTTGACCTCCGACCTGGTAGTGCTGACGTCACCGGCCACGACCCACGGGGCGACGATGGTCCACAGGCCCAGCGCGCAGGCGGCCCACGCCATGCTGTGCGTGCGCTCGTAAGCGCGGCCGAAGCCACCGCTCAGCAGCAGCGCGTATGCGATGCCGACGATCAGGTTGTTGACGGCGAGCGTCGACAGGCCGTTGAAGCCGGCGATCCATGGCGAGGCCGCCAGATACACCCCCGTGAGAAAGGCCAGCGTCTCGACGGCCTGCGCCATTGGGGTGGTCGTGGCGTGCTCCGCCATCTCGTGGCGCCGACGCATGTCGAGCATGTCCGGATGGGTTTCCATCGACGAATGAGGAGAGGTGGTCATCTCCGCACCTCCGATAGGGGACGGATGGGTTCTTACTGCGCCGCCGAGTACCCCGGGCGATGAAATGAACCGCCGATTTCACATCACGTCTGGGTGTCGGCTCCGGCCGCCGCATCGCCGCGGCCCGGCGGCCCGGCGGCTCGCTCCCAGGACGCTTGCCGGCCGCTCGTGCCGAGGGCGTCGCGAGCCCGGTCCAGCGATAAGGCGAGGGGACCGACGGTCCACTGCAGGGCCGGTGATCCGGTCTTCTCCGCGGCCGGCAATCCTTTGCCCATCATCTGGCGCTGCTCCGCGTGCAACCCGACTCCAGCGTCGGGAACCCCGGCCTCCTTCAACGTTCGGGTGGGTTCACGCGAGGAAGGGGGTACACGGCTCGCAGCTTCCGAGCCGGATGGAGGTCTCCCACATGACGGCCACACACAGGCAGGACACGGCCCGCTCCGGGGCGGCCGCTTCCGATCAGTTCCTGCGCAGGGCACAACGGCGGCAGGTACTGGGCCCGTTGGTACTCGTGGCCGCGGTGGTGCTGCTGGTGGCTCCCTGGATCGCGGGCTACCCCGACAGCGCCGAGGAGGCGCAGCGCAACGAACTGGCGGTGGGCATCGTGCTGGTGGGGTCGGCAGGTCTGTCCCTGCTCCTGCTCGCACTGTTCGAGCGGCGGGGCACGACCGGGCGTTCCCCGAAGGGCGTCGACACCACAGGAGATCACGCCGGCACCATCACCCGACAGAAAGGCCGGTCATGACCGAGCAGTCTGCGTCCGAAGCGCAGGACGAGCGGCACGAGGAGAACACGCCGGACGACGAGAGGGAGCCGTCCGGAGGTGACGAGCTGTCACGGACGGCCCCTCCCTCACCGGGGGACGCCGGGCAGGCGCCGGACGAGGACGAGCAGCAGCGGCGCCGTGAGGAGTGGGAAGCGGGCTGGTCCGGTCCCTGAGAACGCGACCGGGCGTGGCCACGGAGGCCAGGACCACCGACGCCGTGCTGCAACCGCGGAGCCGGGGCGGGGCACCCGACAGGACGCACTGAGAGGTCTCGTGAGTGAGGTGATCTCGTGTCCGGTCCCACCCCGTACCTCGACCCTCCGCCCCAAGGCCCGGGTCTCGTCGACTACCAGGACGGCCGCTCACAGCGACCGCCGTCGAACGTGGCGGCGGGTCGGCTGTGGGCGACCGGTGCCGCCACGGCGGCGGTGGGGGGGCGGGGCCCCCCCCCCCCCCTCGACCGTGTCAGACCTGCCGC